>NJBO01000018.1 GCA_005223075.1 candidate division TA06 bacterium B3_TA06
ACTTCTCCGTAGCTCAGGCTACTACTCATAGGGCATTCCTCCTTTCACGTTCATTAAATCAACTATACGAGGGATGCCCTCCCATTGCAATATACCCTTCAATAGCACCCAACCCTGGTAACGAGGTGCTGGACAATCTACAAAAGGTCCTTGACATAGGTTATGTGAAGGATGCTATCTTCGCCAATCCATGGGTAGACGGAGTGGTACTCCTCGCTTTCACAATCGCCGATCCTGGCGTTAGGGGTGTGTGTGTTTGTAAGGTTGGTGGCGTAGGCAACCAAGCCGAAACCATTTTCGTCGAACTCGCTCTCAGTCCAATCTGCGACTCCACACCATGTTGCACCGCCGTTAGTGGAGATTGCAGCATAGATGTCCGCGTTGATGGTTCCTGCAGCGCTTAGGTCAAGCGAATCCCACTGGCCTGTCCAGGTGTAGACCACACTGCCATCTTCCATTGCCGCAAGCTGCGGGTTCCAGCAGCCAAGACCCGGAATCCAATACCCATCTACACGTGGACCGAGTCCCCACAAGTGGAGGCCGTATAGATCCCAGACGGTGTCACCTTCCTCGGTGAGGGGAACGAACTGGCTGTAGGGGCCGGAAGCAATGTTGACGTGGTTGGTAACCTCACTCCAGTGCATTATCCTTAGGAAGTAAGAATAGAAGTAGGAAAACCAGAGTGTGTCGTTTCTGACTTCGTAGGAACGGGGTCCTTCGCCGAAGCCGATGTCAAGGTTGCCTTCTGCGTCGTAGGCGCAATCCAGATCACGGGACCAGGCGTAGAGATAGTATTCGTCTAAGGTATTCGGAGCCTTATCCGGATAGTACCCATCGGTAACCTTGACAGGGCTACTCCAGCTTGCGCCATTGTCAGTGGACTCGACGTACTTGACGTGACCGCTAGGAGTTCTTTTGTTAGCATAGCCCTCGACCGTAACACCGGCGACCCATGCTATCGCCACCTTGCCGTCCGCCGAGACCGCCATAGCAGCGCTATTAACGGCATCCTCAGAGATGACTTTCCAATTGGAGAAGGTTTCTCCTTCATCGGTGGAGCGAGAGTAGTAGAGACAGTTGAAAGCATCGGACGAGGGGCTTGTAAGCGTAACTGACTGCGTCATCAAACCCTTCGGTGCAACGCGATAAGGTCCCATACCCCCAAAGGCGGCCAAGACAAACACCGCCGTCAGCAGTATGAGCTTTTTGAGCATCTTCGACCTCCTTTTTGACGAATCGGCCGCCGCCGATTCGCGGTTTCTCCCTACGGGATGGTTCTGTTAGGGGACCATCCTGATGGGTTAGCTCTTGGTTTAAAGAGTAAGAGTTGGAGGTTTAGGTGGAACTCCTGCCCGATCCATACGTCCACACTATGCCCTTTTGCCTCCTGGGATTGAGCATATAGAAGTTCCATCCGACCCATAAAGACCTCTATAATTATCATAGGAAGATTTAGGGATATGTCAAGCCCCCCCCAGTTCGTGCGCGGGGAGATGGTTACCAGGGTAGCGGAATGGGGTGAGGGAAAGATGGGGAACAGCCTCACCTGCCTCTGTGCACGAGGGTGCCGCTCAATTCAAATTGCAAACTGCAAATTCTAATTGCAAATTTGTCTGGACTGTTTGACGATGAACAGTTGGCCTCCAAGTGCTGTGATTATTGAAAGGTTCTTCTTTAATCGATATTCAACCCTCTGCATCTTCAATTTGATATTTGCACCCTTGAGGGGGCACTTTGCATTTTGAAATTTTCAATTTGCAATGAGCATGCCCAAGTCGTCCTACTCGACGATCTCAACCCCCTATTACCTGGTAACGATGTATTGACCATGGACACCCCCGTAACACCCGTAACACACCTTGCCCCTTCGGGGCATTCCTAACTTCCTATGGGGATAGATGATGTATATTATGGGGGTGTTACGGGTGTGTTATGGGTGTGTTACGGGTGTTACGGGTTATTCCTCGCTGCGGATCTCGCCAACGAACTCCTCAAGCAGGTCCTCAAGGGTTACAAGCCCTACAGGCTTATCCTCCCTGTCTAAAACTATCGCCATGTGCGCCCGGTTGTTCTGCATGGTGCGCAGAAGTTCGGTGATGCGAGCGCCTGGCGTGGTGAAGAAGGGCCTGCGCAGCCTGGATTTTTCACGCAGAAGATCCTTGGCGTGCAGGACGCCCTTGATGTGGCCGCTGCGGCGATCCAGAACAGGGTAACGTGTGAACCCTTCCCGCTCAATCACCTTAAGGATCTTACCGCGTTTGGTGCCGGTCTTCAGCGTTACCACACGATCCCATGGGGTCATCACGTCACCAAGGGGGGTGTCGAATGCACTGAAGAGGTTGGCGACGCGAGGTGAGGTTTTTTCTTCTATACTCCCAATCTTTTCGCCGAGCCTGAGTGCGGTGAGCATATCCAGCCGTGTGATGGAGAGACGTTCGCCTCTTTTCTCCTTTCTCTTAGGGCGACGAAAGAGTCTTCTGAAGGGTTTTGAAAGCACTATCGCCACGGAATAGAAAGGAGAGGTAGCTATCACCACTTGCTCTGCGTTCAACCGGGCCAGATTCTTGGGCAGATACTCGCCGAGCAGCAATCCTGCCAGCACACCTACGATGATAGCCACGATCGTTCCCAAGGTTTCGTTGAGTTGATCCACGAAGAAGGCGGTGAGGAACAACCCTGAGAGGACAACCGCGATGTTGGTTCCTATAAGGGTGGCTACCAGTAGGAGTTCGGGGTTGTTTAAGAGCTCTATAGCCTTTTCCTGTCTGCGGGTTTTCTTAGAAAGATGAGCTACCCTCACCGGGTTCGCCACCACGTAGGCCGTTTCCGAACCGGAAAAGAAGCCCTGGATAAATATGAAGAGTATACCTAAAAGAAGCGTCACTTGGTCCTCTTTTGTTCCAGCAGAACCTTTTCTATACGCAGGCGTCTCACACTTCGCATAGTAAGATCAATCCCCTTGTAGCTCATCTTCTCCCCACGCTTCGGTATGTGTCCCAGCTCGTGTGTTATGAGTTCGGAGAGCCTGTCGAACTCATCCTCTGCTTCTGCGAAGGCATCGTCAAAAAACTCGTTGAGTTTGGCCAGGTCTATATCCCCGTCTACAAGGTATCTCCCGCGGCCAAGGCGTTTGTAGGGAACCCCGGTGTCGTACTCGTCCACAATCTCACCGAAGATTGCCTCGAGTATATCCTCAAGTGTCGCCAGGCCTGCGATACCGCCGAACTCGTCCACCACTATAGCTATATGTTGATCGGAGCGCCGCAGCTCTTCCAGAAGCTCTGAAAGGACTTTGGTTTCAGGCACGAAGTAAGGCTCGCGTAGAAGCCTCCTGATGGAGGTACGCTTTGGGGCTACAATCAGATCCTTGGTGTAGAGCACCCCAACTATCTTGTCGGTGGTGTCCTCATAGATCGGGTAACGAGATTTATGTGTCCGTTTGACGTAGGCAAGCGCTTTGTAACGACTTGTATTGACAGGCAGGGCACTCATCCCTACACGCGGGGTCATCACCTCACTTACTGTGCGTTCGCCCAGATCCACAAGATTCTCCATGATCTGTTCCTCCTCCGGGCGAAGTATGCCGTAACGCACCGCCATCTCGATCATGGTTTTGACCTCCTCGTCCGTGGGAAAGGGGCGTTGCTTGGGGCGGCCTCGGAAGATCAATCTGGCGAGGGAGGAGAGAGCCCAGGTTAGGGGAAAGAATAGCCACCAGAAGAATATCAATACAGGCGCATAGAGCCGGGCAATTTTCATCGGCAGTCTTACCGCAACAATCTTGGGTGTTATCTCGCCTAGGAGAAGAAGCGTTACAACCATTAAAGCCGCACCTATAGAGAGGGTCTCGGTTTCATTCCACCCCCAACGCTTTGATGCCATTATGAGTAGTGTTGTCCAGAGCGCGGTAGCGGTGAAGTTGACGATGAGGTTGCCAGAAAGGATTGTTCCCAGAAGCCGGTCGCGTGATGAGAGCAGCCAGCGCACGAGCCCTGCCTGTCCCAGCTGTGCGCTGCGCAGCGGCGAGATGGAGAAGTATGCGGTCTCCGCACTTGAGAAAAAGGCGCTTGCTACAAGCAGGATAAGGATGGTCGTAAGAATCGGGATCATCTTAGATAATCATCCCAGGTACCGCTTCATTATTGGTTCCATCTGTGTGTGTGGGTATCCCAAAAGATGCAGCAGGCCGTGAAGTACGAGTCTTTCTATCTCTTCTTCCTCGCTTACACCGTAGTCTAGAGCTTGTTCGCGGGCGCGATCGAGGGACACGTAGACCTCTCCAAGGAAATCCGGCTCCTCAAAGTCAAATGCCAGGACGTCGGTGGGTCCTTTGCGCCCCTTGAAGCGTTCATTTAAATCTCTAAGCGTTTCGTCGTCCGTTAACACGATATTAACCCGCTTGTTGCAGCCCTGGGCGTCAAGAACGCTTTTTACGAGTCTTCGCAGGGCTGCTTTTCTTTGAATTCTTCTTGTGGCTAGTAGCGTTATTCTTTTTCTCATAACGGATTCTTGGGTGAAAGATTCCAATAAGGGTCGAGGTGAAGACCTTACGTACCTCGTGGATGTCTGATGTGGTGAAGTGGCACTCATCCAGCTGACCGTCCGCGACCTTGTCGTTTATTATCTCCTTTATGAATCTTTCCAGGTCATCACGGTCTGTAAATCCATGGGCGCGTACAGCCGCCTCAACCGAGTCTGCAAGCATCACCAACGCCGCCTCCTTGGTTTGAGGTTTTGGCCCCGGGTAACGGAAGACCTCCTCTGGTACGGATTCTGCATCCTTGGTCTCAAGATGCTTGCGATAAAAATACTCCATCCGTGTGGTTCCGTGATGCTGGGCCACTATATCGCGGATGGGACGCGGCAGCCGGTAACGTCCTGCCATCACCAGACCTTTTTTGACGTGGTTTGCGAGGATCAAGGCGGACATACGAGGCTTGAGCCCATCATGAGGGTTTTCCTCGTCCAGTTGGTTTTCTATAAAGTACTGGGGTTTGGCCGTCTTGCCTATGTCATGATAGTAGCCGCTTGCAAGGACCAGGGCCGGATTGGCTCCAATTACCCGGGCGGCGCGTTCGGCAAGGCTGCCAACAAGTACGCTGTGGTGATATGTTCCGGTTGCCTTGAGGGAGAGTTCCTTGAGCAGCGGTTTGTTGAGGTCGGCAAGCTCCGCAAGGGTAAGGGTTGAGGTGAAGCCAAATAGACGTTCTGCGGCAAAGAACGCGGCTGCAAGGAATGCGAAGTTGATTGCAGAATTTATACCCACCTCCAATCCCAATACGGGTAGTTCACGAAGCGAGAAGTTGACCTTGGTCAGGATGAAGATTCCCCGCGCAATGATTCCTCCCCCGAGTATGAAACCGAAGGATGCAACGAACCCTATGCGGCGATGCATTAAAGGCAAAGCAAGCAGGGCGCCGAAGCCTGAAAGGAGCGCGTAAAGAAGATACTCCGGCTCAGTCTGCCAGGGAAGGTATATCAGTACGGAGGTGATGCCTGCCAGGAGAATCCCTTCAAGGGGCCCAAGAAACATGGCGACGGCTAGTGCCACAAAGCCGGTTGGAACGAACCACCAGATGGAGAAGCGTCGCAGGATAAGGCTTGCAGCAAGCCCAAGCACCAGTAACGTTGTCACATAAAGGAACTCACGAACCTCGGGCTCACGTCTTAAGAGGTAAAGACATAATCCCAGGCCCAAAAGGATTAATATGAAGAGAAGATTCTGGCGGATGAAGAGCTGGATTTTCAATCTCCAGTTGCCCTCTATCTCTGCGTTAAGGGCCGCGATTTTCTTAAGGGTCAGGGGGTCGATACGGCTGTTGGCCTCGACTATCAACTCTCCCCGTTCAACGAATCCCTCATACGGGCTTACGCGGTTCCGTGCAGCTTCGCGTCTTGCCTCGGTTTCCTCGCTGTCATACACCAGATTCGGGTTGGGCAGAACGATCCGTCTGAGTATATCTGTTAGCAGGGCTGCCCTTTGTTTATCTGCGGTGAAGTGGCGTCGGGCTGAGTTCTCAATCAGGGTATCAGCGTCCCAGAAGCCCAGTATGTTGTCTAAAGATTCCCCTATCTCCACCTCTCCCATAAGGACGACTACCTTGCGTGCGGCAAGGTCTTCTTTCTCTCGGAAGTAGCCTTGGGAGCTAATCACCTCTACGACGCTGTCTGCGGAGGCAAGCAGTTTCGAGCTGAGCAGTTCGCGTTTCTCTAAATGGAGTTCACTGGCTATCGAGTCAGAGGTGCGCAGGTCTCGCAAGGTCTGCCGCCACTGGGTCTCGACTTCCTCCTTCAGAGCAAGGATAGGTAGAATCCCTGCTGCGGCACTGTCTTGCTCGGCCACGAGACGGGTTGAGTCCTTTGGAAGGGGAAAGGAGATTGGAGCGTAGAGATCCTTCTCTACCACATCACCATCGGCATACTCCATTTTAGGAGGTGGTGAGAGAAGCGGCGCCAGGTTTAGGGTCGCAAGCACCGCTATAGCCGATGCGGCAAGAAGCAGCCTAGGAGGGTTTTTTCTTCTCATACGCCTCGATTATTGCCGATACCAGAGGCGGGCGAACCACGTCCGTAGAATCAAAGTAGATGAACATTACCCCTTCGATCTCCGAGAGTAACTTCCTCGCATCAAGCAGCCCTGACTGCTCGGAATGCCCCAGATCGATCTGGGTAACATCACCGGTTATTATTGAATGTGAGTTCCAGCCAAGGCGCGTGAGGAACATCTTCATCTGTATGGGGGTGGTGTTCTGGGCCTCGTCAAGGATGATGTAGGCGTCCGAAAGTGTTCTGCCTCTCATGAAAGCAAGCGGCGCTATCTCGATAACCTGATTATCCAAAAAGCGTCTCATGCGCTCGGCTGGGATCATGTCGGAGAGCGCATCGTAAAGCGGACGCAGGTAGGGATCCACCTTCTCCTTCAAGTCCCCTGGCAGGAACCCCAGGGACTCCCCCGCCTCAACCGCTGGTCGGGTGAGGATGATGCGGTCGATCTGGTCGTTTGTGAGCGCCTCGACCGCCTTGGCAACCGCGAGATAGGTCTTGCCAGTTCCTGCCGGCCCGATGCTGAAGGTTATCGAGTTTTCATCTATACTTTTTATGTATCTTTGCTGATGCTCGGACTGGGGGCGGATGACCTTGCGCGGGGTGTAGATCACGCCCTCTTCCTGTTCGCTTCGGTTACGGGTCTTCCGCACGCCTTCCGTCTCGGCAAGCACTATCTCCGGGGTAATGATTCTTCCCGCGCGTATCATCCTACAGAGGCGTCCCACGAGGTCGGCAACCTTGTCTACCTCGGCATCCCTACCCTCAAGAGCAAGTTTCGTGCCCCTTGCCACAATCTGGACATCAAAGTTTCCTCGCAGGACACGCAGATTCTCTTCACCCACCCCGGTTAAAAGGAGTGGGTCAACGTCCTTTATCTTCAGGATACGTCGTGACATGGGTCAATGGAAGATGGGAAGAGGGGAAGACTAATTCGTCTTCCCCTCAACAATCATGTTGCGCTTAACGCGGAATAACAAAGACTTGGTTCGGATAGATCAGGTCCGGATCATTAATCTGATCTTTGTTTGCCTCGTAGATTGCCGGCCACTTGGAGCCGTCTCCGTATACCGCTACAGAGTTGGCGATCTTCCACAGCCAGTTACCCGACTTCACTTTCCATTCGTTGACGCCGGGTATAAAGAGTAGCCAGCCCGGATAGATCAGATTCGGATCGGAGATGATGTCGTTGTTTGCCTCGTAGATTGCCGGCCACTTGGAGCCGTCATGGTAGACATATTCATCTGCAGCGATCTTGTAGAGATAGTCCCCAGGCTTAACGGAGTAACGACCCCAGTAGCGCGGTTGCTTCTCGAGTTCGGCAAGACGCGCTTCAAGCTCGGCAATCTTGGTGTCCAGAGCAGCCACCTCGTCCTTTAAGGCGTTTACTTTAGGATCAATGTTGCCGATTCCTTCTTCAGCAGCAGCCTCACGGATGTTGCAAGCCTCTAGCTGCGCTTCCGCGTCCTTTTTCTTCATCCTGGCGCCATAGGCCACACCCGCGAACAGAACCAGACCCACTGTCAATAGAATGAGAATCTTCTTCGCCATGGGTCCTCCTACTTTACTGTGGCTCGCGCGGGCTTGCCGCCTTCACCACGGGATGGCTTAGCGCTCTCAAGCTCGGCGATCGTTTCTTCTAGTTCCTGGATGCGGGCCTCTTTTTCGGCTTTATCAGACTGAAGAGTTTGGAGCTGCGACTCAAGGCTAGCAAGCCTGGCTTCGGCATCGTCCGCTGCTTGGCACGCGGCTTCCATCTCAGCGATTAACTGCTTGGAGGCTCCGCAACCCGCAAGCAAGCCAAGTCCGAAGACGACCAGCACACCCAGTGCGATAAGTCGCTTGTGCATTTGCACCTCCTTTAATTTAATCATGTGTGAGTATTATAGAGCCAGACAAAAGTTTGTCAAGAGCAAAAGCTCCTATTCAGTTTGTTTTTTCCTAACTTCCCAAATTTCCGAGACAAACCTCGTAGGGCTCTATCTGGAGGATAATAAGGCGGGAATCCATGAATGTCAAGGGGGGGGTCGTGCGCGGGGAGATGGTTACCAGGGTAGCGGGATGAGGTGAGGGAAAGATGGACAACAGCCTCACCTGTCTCTGTGCACGAGGGTGTCGCTCAATTCAAATTGCAAACTGCAAATTCTAAATTGCAAATTTGTCTGGACTGTTTGACGGTGAACAGTTGACCTCCAAGTGTCCTGATTGTTGTAATGCTCTTCTTTATCGATCTCCAACCCACCCCCCATCTTAAATTTGATATTTACTCCGTAACCGTCGTCCTTCGGTGCTCCGTAAACGTCGCCCTTCGGTGCATTTTGCGATCTTCAATTTGCAATAAACATGCGTGCTGCTGGAAGCTCGTAGGGGCCGACCTCAGCGTGCCCCATTCGGGTATTAGGTCGGCCAGCCTTCCTCCAACATAAGATTACCTCCCCGCCGGAACAATAAGTTATTGCGGGCGTACCTGAAGGTACGCCCCTACGAGAATCGGCTGCGCTCCTCAGCGCTATCTCGCCGGGGGTAGTCGAAAAGACCTGATTTCCTTTGTTGCCTCTGCTCTTTCTCAACGACCTACCCCTACCACCTGGCAACGATGTATTGACTATGGACAGTCTCAGGATAAGCAGTCTTCTTGACAGTTTGTGTGTTACGGGTAAACTGCGTTCAAGATGAAGAATAATCTCCTCGACACCATCGCTGGCTCCATGGGGCTTGCCCTCCCCATCATCCTTGGCATCTACGCCGTAGGCGCGTTATTCGTGGGCCAGGTTTCTTTCAAACAGTCCACAATGGTACAGGGTTTCTGGCGATTCTGGGGCTGGCAGATTCTCGGTCACGTTGTCTCGGCCACCGGCGTTTTGGCCTATACCTGGCTTATCAAGCTCACCTCACTGCATCTGGCATTCGCGGTGTACGGCGGTTTGGGTTTTGTTGCCGTGCAGGTGTTTGGTGCCTGGCTTATCTTCAAGGAACGCATCTCTCTGGGGCAGTGGCTTGGTGCCTGCCTTGTCTTCGCAGGGATAGTCCTTATCGCTCTCACCCGTCCGGGTGCCTCCACCCACTAGAGGATCATTGACAATCCAGTTTCATGAGCTAAACTTGCATCATGGATCCCACCCTTAAGATAGTCATGACGGTAGGCATTGTCGTAGTGGCTTTGGCTGCCCTGGCCGCGAGCCAGATAGGTTTCAAGTACGCATCAGGTGCGCAGAACTTCAAAACAACCATCCTCTGGTTCCTTGCCGCCGGTGTTGCCGGGACCATCTCCATGGTACTCTACACTGTTCTTTTGCGTTTCATACCTCTGTCGGTTGGTTACGCGGTGCTTTTCGGTCTGGGTTTTGTTCTGGTGCAGGTGGTTGCGGCGAAGCTGATCCTGAAGGAACAGATCTCCCTGGTGCAGTGGATCGGCGGCGCGGTGATGGTGGCAGGCATTCTTATGATAGCCTTCGGCGGGCAGAAGGGGTGATCCGGACACTGGTACGTGCGATCATCCTGGCGATAGATCGCGCGCTCATACGCCGCTACGGGATCTTTGAATTCAACTCGAACCCCTCCTCGATCCTGCGAGTATCATTCGAGCACAACAAGAAAGATCGTGTGCTTTCCGACGGATTCCGTGTCGCTCCAGGAGAGAAGGTTTTGGCCGTTCATCTCCGGAACGAATACATGCCTTCCTTCTCCACGTGGGGGGCGGACCTAGGCTGGGCCAAACAGTTTCTCAGGCTCTTCGCCGAATCCCTGGTTGATCTTGCCTTCTTCATCCGCGATGATCCTCGGTGCAAGGATATCCGGCTTATCTGGGGTACGATTCTCCTCTTTGCCGAGCCTCACAGGATGGTCCGCCGATTCGGATTCCACCTTGAGCGTATCGAAGGAAAGCACGCATGGGAGAGCTTTCTTCTCTTCTGGCCCAGGCTCTTTGCGTTTGCCTTGATCTGGGCTTTCAATCCCCGCCGTCTGAAATGCAACGCCTTAAGCCGGGGTCGTCTTTACCGTCTCTACTGGTCTCGGAAGAACCTTGTGGCCTTGACTTCCGACAAATCCTCGCATCACAGGAGGATGACGTGAAAAAAAGAGCTAGACTTCGCTCCGAGACCCGGTCGTAAAAAGCTTTCCCCCTATCTCGCAAGACTGGTTGAGACCGTTGGAGATGGATGTGCTCTTCACCGCCTCCCTCTGATACCTATATATGGTCGGGGTCATAGACCCGCTTACGAGACCCGTATCAACGACCTCTGCCGCGAGGTAGGGGTCTCAGGGCTTCTCTGCTTCGAGGTCGGTTTCTTCGGTTTCGTCTTTCTTCTTGGGTCTCGTGAAGAAGAACTCCGTGATCAAGAGGATTATCACAGCTATGACTATGGAACTGTCGGCTATGTTGTAGGTAGCCCAGCGCCAGGTGCGAAGCCCCATGCTTATCCAGTCCACCACGTATCCCAGTCTTACTCGGTCTATGAAGTTGCCGAAGCCTCCGCCAAGGATCAGTCCCAGAAGTACCGTAACAAACTTAGGCTGCGGACGAAGCAGAAGGTAGATAACAAATCCAACCGCAACCATCGGCAGGATTATGTAGAGCCACTGAGGGCCGAAGGAGAGGCTGAAAATCCCGGCGGTGTTCTGGGCATAGGTTACCTTCAACACGGGATCTATCAGAGTCACCCACTCATTCAAACCCAGGTTGGCTACGATAAGCACCTTGGAGATCTGATCCAGGAGCAAAACAGCGGACATCGCAATCGCTGCTCTTACCCACTGCCTCCAGGATGCCCACTGCCACTTTTTTGCTGGGCGTTCGTTTATGGATTCTTTTGGATCCTGCAAGGCAGGTCCGTCCCTTTTCCTTGCTTTCTTCTTGGGTGTTCCAGTGTTTAGGGAAGATTTTGAGCGATGCACCGGATTAGAAACTGAATTCGCTTTCGTCAATGATGTAGTTGAGCGGGTTAACCGCTTTACCCCCTACCCTTACCTCGTAGTGCAGATGGGTGCCTGTTGTGCGTCCGGTTGCTCCCATGACTGCTATCACCTGGCCGCGTAATACCTCCTCACCCGGCTTTACATATATACCTCCCAGGTGAGCATAGAACGTTTCGATCTCGTTACCGTGATCCAACTTGATGCACAGGCCGTAACCGGAACGCGCACCTATATATGAAATCACACCATCGGCGGTCGCCACGATAGGTGTTCCCGGAGCGTTCGAGATGTCAACGCCGTTGTGCATCCTTGGGCGCTTGGTAAAGGGATCTATACGGTAACCGAATCCACTACACTGCCAGCCGTTGCAAGGCCGAATCGATGGGGTGTGATCTCGAAGATTCTTGTCTTTCTTGAGTTTCTCCCCGATATCTGCAAAGCTTTCCTTCTGATATTTTGCCTTGCGCAGGAGTTCGTCAACGGTGTTGGATATCTCGGTTACATCCTGATATTGTTTGCTTTTTATCTGCTCTAATGCCAGCAGCTCCCTATCCTTTTTCTTTTCTCCGCCCACGCCGAGTTCACGAACATCCTCCGGCAGGACCCTCATATTGGCTTGGACGCGAAGTTGGAGGTCGTGCTTACCAAGTAGGACAAGCAGGGTCTTGAGTGAATCGATCTGTTCATTGAGCTGTTGGTACTGAATCTCGAGGAGCTTATTGTTTTCTTCAAGACGGGTCAGTTTATCGTAGTCGATTTGTTCCGTGGCACGAGAGGTTATAAAGAGGCCTGCGAAGCCTATAAGGAGGCTGAAAGCGACCGCAACCGACAATAATCCCCATCGTGGTATTGCCAGCCGCGTTACTTTACCGCGTGGTCCCCCATCAATTAAGAAGTTGATACGCTTGAACAGCCAGGAGATGACACGCTTGAACATCACAATAAGTATATAGCAAACCGAGTATGTTGTCAAGAGCTAAAAAGTCTATTTCACAGACCCTTCAAAATCAAGGCTTCGCAAAAGGCTATCGTTTTGATAGAATTTAGCCGTTTGCTGATTTTTCACAATTTGAGTTATTCACCTTCCATGGTCGGCAAAAAGTAGTCGTTTACACGGGAATCGGTGTTACGGTGTTACGGTGTTACGGGGAGTTCCGAAGGGAACTCTAAGGCATAGGGTATTGGATCAGGTTTTCTTCGGCGTCAAGGAAGTAGCCCTCGGGGCTGACTGTTTTTCCTGCGACGCGTACCTCGTAGTGCAGGTGCGGGCCTACGGTTCTGCCGGTGTTGCCTACGGCGGCGATTATCTCGTATCTTTTGATCTCCTGACCGACCTCGACATAGATCTCGGAGAGATGAGCGTAGACCGTCTGGATCTCGTAACCATGGTTTATCTTCACCATGTTGCCGTATCCGGCGAGACGTCCGGCAAACGAGACCACGCCGTCTGCTGCAGCAATCACAGGGGTTTCAATCTTGTTGGTTATGTCCACCCCGCAGTGCATCTTACGGATGCCAAGGATCGGGTCGCGGCGGTAGCCGAACTTGCCGCTGAACCGACCTCTGGTGGGAACGATCGATGGGATGTGATCCCACATCCTGGTATCTTTGCCGAGTTTGGTTTCGACCTCAGCAAAGCTCTCTCTCTGATAGTTCGCTTTACGCAGAAGTTTGTCGATGTCCTGCGATATCCTGCTGACATCGGAGTAAGACGGACTGTTCATCTTCTGCAGGGCTATTGCTGCAGGGCTTTCCATCGTTGGACCGCCTACGCCCAGTGCGCGGACATCCGCGGATAATACTTCCATACCTTTCTGGATGCGGAGTTGGATGTCGTGTCGTTGTATGTAGGCCAGTAACGTTGTCAAAGAATCGGCGGATTTTTCAAGACCCACAAATCGCCGCAGGACCCCTTGATTTTCTCGTTCCAGGCGACTTAATTTGTTGTGGAAGAGCGCACTTTTCAGGCCATAAGTACCTAAACCGACTACGAGCGAGATTACGAGGATAGAGATCGTTGCGCAAAGCCACCTGGGCGCGGCAATTCGTCTTACCTTGTTGCGGTTTCCGGCATCAATAAGAATGGAAATCCGCCCCGAAAGGGCTTTTTTGACACGCTCGAGCCACATAGGCTAAAAATATACGGGAAGAAAAGAAAGGTGTCAATAGGGCAAACGCTGTATAGAGAAGAGATTGGTGAGGGCTGGACGGTTAAATAAGAGTTTCGGCTATCTGGACGGCATTCAGTGCAGCCCCCTTGCGCAGGTTGTCGGTGCAAAGCCAGAAGTGAACAACGTTTTCGGCCACAGGGTCTCGGCGCAGCCTTGATAAAAACACCTCATCTGAGCCTGTGATCTCGACAGGGGTGATGAGTTCACCTTCCGGCAGAATTTTGAGTCCAGGAAACGAAGCCATAGACTCTCTTACCGCGTTCAAGTCTATCGGTTCGGCAAATATGCAGGTGACCGAGAGGGAGTGCCCCACCTCGACCGGTACCCGGACGCAGGTAGCGTGGATAGATAACGTTTCGTCTCCTAAGATTTTCCTCGACTCATCCCTCAGCTTGCGCTCCTCGGATGCCTCACCTGCCTCGCTAAACGAGCCGATCTGGGGGATCAGGTTGGCGGCAAGGATCTCGGGGAAGACCTCTCTTGCGTCTTCAGGCATCTTCTCTCCTGCGGTTACATATTCTCGCTGCAGACGTAGCTCTTCGAGCGCCGCCTTGCCCGCACCTGACGCCGACTGAAGTGAGGTAACAACCGTCCTTTCAGGTCTTGCCACCTTGCGGATAGCGGCCATGGCCATGACAAAGGGGATGGTGGTGCAGTTGGGGTTGGCGACGATCTTTGAGTCCAAGCGCTCTACCGCGTCCCAGTTTACCTCTGGCACAACCAGCGGAACTTTCGGGTCCATCCTGAACACCTTGGACTTGTCGATCACCCATGCCTCGCCCTTGTAGTCTTTCAGAATCCCCCGCGCCACATCGTCTGCAACCGAGCAGAAGAAAATGTCGGCAAGAAGGTCCCAGTTCTCTCCGATTGCCATCACCTCCACCTCTTTGTCCTTGAACTCGATCTTCTCGCCCGCACTGCGCTGTGAGGCAAACAGGATAAGCTCCGATACCGGAAACCCCCGCTCCTGTAAAATCCTCAAAGTAGTCCTGCCCACCAGCCCGGTGGCTCCGATAATTCCAACTCTCATACCCTATTGTAGTAGACGATAAAGCACTAGTCAAGTGAAACCACAGATTACGCCGATTACACAGATTTATTTAGAAACCTTGAATCAGTGAAATCTGTGCAGTCCGTGGTTATTTCTACCTTATTGTATTTGACGATAAAGCAAGAGTCAAGTGAAACCACAGATTACACAGATTACTCAGATTTGGATTTGAAATCATTTAATCTGCGAAAATCTGCGCAATCTGCGGTTGGATTTCCGGTGGGCTGGAGAGCCTGTGCTCCCTATTTTAAAGAAAGTCCCCGAGTTGTCAAAGATGGTGTGTTACGGGTGTTACGGGGGGAGGCGGCGTACCTGGAGACGATAGTAGTTCTCGCCCTTGACGCAGCATACGTAGCCCGCGTACCGGCCGTCGGGCGAGAAGAAAACGTGCTTGAGCCAGTGTTCGTTTGAAGACATAAGGGTAATCGCCTCGACGCTACCGTCGCAGGAGCGGAGCCTGGGCGAAGGCCTGTCCCGAACCTCATCCCCAGGTGCCCAATCGACATCCTCATACACCAGCACCCACTCATCGCCAGGAACGAACCGGAAAGGGGCGGCAGACTGGTATTGGGGTATGTTGACGCAGGATTTCTTGGATTTCAGCAACGACGGATCTGAAAGCACCTCTGTCGGGATAAGGATATGATCAAAAGGGGGCAGACGTTTGCTTAACCACATGCGCAGACGCAAGAAGCGCTTGTGATTCCGCAGCACCAGCCAGCGTTTGTCGGGCGAGAGCTCCCAGTCCATCTCCCAGCCCGGTTTTTTGAACCTGCGCAGCTCGGATATCTCGCGAGGTGGTGATTGCAGGTCGGACACCGCCGGGAGCTGAACGTAGTTTTCGGGCAAGTCCAGGTCAGGAAACCCCCAGCCACGACGCGGAGAAATGAATAGCGCTTTGCCGGAGGGAGAGAGGAAAGACTCAGTTGAAGGGTCGTAGGCGTCATCGTACACGTTGGTGGGGATAAGAAGTTCCGCATACGTGGAGTCATCCAACTCAAGATCGTGAACGAGCACCTGTCGGGATTCTATCTGGTAAGATCGCAAGGGGATCAACTTATGTTTGGCTAGCTCGTAAAGGAATTTGATTTCGGTAAATCTGGTAAGTCTATTGAGAAATAAAAGAATACGAAAACGTTTGTAGAAGATATATTGAAATTCGCCAGAAGAAACAACCCGGTCCTGTTCGACAATATAGCAATAGGAAGCGGTAAATTCAGCTATTGAATCAATCTCCTCGTAAAGCAGCCGGCAGTCGGCAGTGATCCTTACTCGCAGGCTAAGGTTAAGATCCTCAAGCTCAGGAGCCGGTATCCTGGCGACAACACGCATATCCCGCAGGTCAACCGCCAGGATTTCGTTCGAAGAGAGGTTAATTCTACCAAAAGAAACAATCCCTTTTTCAAGAATATTGTAACCGTAACCGGTGAAGAGAAGAAGGTAGGGCTGTTCTACCCGCAGGATAAACCCTTGCACCGCGGCGACGGTTCGCGGCTTGGAAGAGTGCACGTCCACCACGTAGAATAGCTCCATGCGGTCAGCCAGCATATTGTTGAACTGGAATTCGGGCAAAGTGCCTGAAACGTTAATCATCTCCACATTCCCTACGTGCACCATCCGGCTGGTATCGCCTAAAGGCAAGGGGAATAGTATCCACCCCGGATGAAGCTGGTTTGAAAGACGATAACTGGCATTTATGTTTAAATCGAGAGAGTAAACCTCGTATGTGTTGCCGAACGCTCGATACGGAGGCTCTCCGCCTGGAATGTTCAGAACGAGCGTATCGCAGGAGCGAGGATTTGCCAGAGGGTAGCGTCGCAGCATAACCCCCCAGTTGATCGAATCAACCCCGACAAAGGTAGCGACGTAGAGCAGGCTATCTGTGAACCCCAGGATGCTTGACCACTCCCTGTATCTGCCGGGAAGAGACAAAACAAGCGGCAGTTCAGCCTGCTCAGGGGCTTCTGATTTGGGACATCCCACAACTAAGGCCAAACTGAGATACAAAAAGACTGCTGCCCAGCTTCTTATCTTCATGGGTTATTTTAATTAGGAAACAAAGGTTGTCAACTCCTCAAAGGAGTCTTAAGCAACGACCGAGTGGTTGCACTCCACAGAACGATTCCCCCTCCCAGGTGGACAGCGTGCCCCTTGGGGCGCCAATTTTACTGCGCCCCATAGGGTAGGGGGATAAAGGGGGAGGGGGAAGCAATAAGACACAGGCCGTTCAGTCAAGTTGAACTGCAGAGATATTGAGATTAGAAGATTTGAAGATGCGAAGATTAAAAGATTGAAGATTAGATTGTGAGCGCGGGTTTAGTATGCCCCCGTCGGGTGTTCCAACCCGCGGAGAATGGGAATGGCGGACTGGAAAGAGGCGGGAAATTGAGAATGCCCCGCAGGGGTGCGGGGGTGTTACGGGTGTTACGGGGGCAATTGGCGAACCTGCAGGCGGTAGAAGTTCTCTCCCTCCAATCGGCAGATGTAACCTAAATGCTTTCCGTCGGGCGAGAAAAAGGGCCGATGGAAATCTTCTTCGTTTGAGGTGAGAAGCGGGATAATCCGTCTGTCCCTGGAAGGATCGGCGATTCCTACGAGAAAAGGAGAGTCATCGTACTTATTAATCAGCCCCCAATCTTCTCGCGGGAAAAAGAAGATGCTTCCTTCAAATGCTTGTACCTTAAAGAAAGACCTAGGTTTGAATGCCTTGGGATCAGTCAAAACCTCAATGGGGGCAAAGATAACTCTACCGGTATCGCGAATGTTCCGGGTAAAGTAATGCAATACGATCCATCTCCTCTCAGGCGAGAGCCACCAGTCGGTTAACCTTCCTCGAACGCCTGCCTTCTTGAGCCAGGTTACTTCGTATGGCGGGCTTTCGAGGTCCGAAACACCAGGCCCGGGGAAGAAGGGTCTCAAGAATCCATAGAACCCCGGCGAGTGACACCCCCATCCACCGGACGGTTGAAGGAAAAGCGCTTTGCCGTCAGGGGTATTGAAAGTAAAGGTTGAAGGTTCGAGATCGCCCCGGTTGATTTCCACCAGGCTGTTAAGAGGAACAAGCATCTGGCGGTGAGCGCTGTCGCCGGATTCCAGCTGCCATTCTGTAATCTCAAGACGCTGATATGCGTAGAAAGAAGAATCCCATTCAAGCTCGACATCTCGGAAATCCTGATGACAGTAGAGCAGACGGTTATCTGACGTAAGTCTTGCCCCCCAGCTATCACCGGCAAGCGGCTGGCTGACCACCTCCTCTTTCTGTAGCAGATCAATTACGACTAACCTGCTGTTTGACGAGTATTCTTTAATGTAACCTATATTCGTAGCGCTTGCATGATAGCCATATCCGGTAAGAACAAGCAGGTAAGGATACTCATAACCCAAAACCGTTCCTTCAATTGCCGCTGTGGTCTTGAGGTCAGGCGCATGAATATCGACCACGTAGAAGAGTTCATCGTACTTACGTAGATGGTGTTCGAAGAAACCCCGCGCCAGTGGAGGTGAACCGATGCTCCATATGTGTCCAAAACGCAGCATATTGGACGTGTCGCCAAGAGGTAGACGTGAGAAGACCAGCCCTTGCCTTGCCATAGGGTAGGGATACATTTCGGTCACATCGAAGCCTGCATGGAAGTAGTTTTGTATAAAGGTAGGATCGGACGGCGTGTAAGTGATACGGAAAGGAAGAATTAAACTGTCACTTGGAATGGCTTGGGAAAAAGGAACTCGTCGAACCGTGATTTGATAAGTTGAGTCTGGAAGAAGGGTATACCTGAGCATACAAACGAGGCTGTCGGTGAGAACAAAGTCGTAGTCATCGCTCCAACAGGTATAGACGGACAACGGAATGGAAAGCACAAGCGGCAGCTCAACCTGCTCATGAGGCTTGCGGCAATTCGGAAGAAAACCAAGGTTGAGAAACACGAGAGTTACAAACCAACTTCTTATCCTCATACACCTATTGTAACAAGGAAACAAAGGTTGTCAACTCCTCGAATGAGTCTTAAGCAACGACCGAGTGGTTGCACCCCATAGAACGATTCCCCCTCCTTGGTGGAGGTGGATAAAGGGGGAGGGGGAAGCAATAAGACACAGGCTGGAGTACCCGACAGGGGCACGCTGAGCCTGTGCTACCTATTCGACGAACAGCGCGGAGTCAAGGTTTTTCACCTTCAACAAATACCCCTGAGTGCATTTCATGATTTTAAAGAAAGTCCCCGAGTTGTCAAAGATGGTGTGTTACGGGTGTTACGGGGGCAATTGGCGAACCTGCAGGCGGTAGTAGTTCTCTCCCTCCAATCGGCAGATGTAGCCTACGTAGCCTCCGTCAGGCGAGAAAAAGGCCTCCTGGAAGTCTGTCTCATTTGACGAAAGCAAGGGAATTGGAGGATTGCCTTGACCGCAGGCGTAAAGAAGTGGAACCGCACCTGGACGGTTCCCCGTAAGAACCCAATCCTCGCCGGGTGCGAACCGGAACGGGGCGGCAGACTCGTACTGGGGTATATGAACATAGGATTTCACCGACTCCAGCAACGACGGATCGGCAAGCACCTCCACAGGGATAAGGATGTGATCATAGGGGGGCAGACGTTTGCTTAGCCACTTGCGCAAGCGGGAGAACTGCTTGTAATAGTCCAGCACCAGCCAGCGTTTGTCGGGCGAGAGTTCCCAGTTCATCTCCCAGCCCGGTTTTTTGAACCTGCGCAGCTCGGAGAGTTCGCGGGGAGGATTTGTAAGGTCTGAAACCGCCGGAACCTGAACTAACCATGGGTTGTATTCGAACATGTGAAATCCCCAGCCTTGCGGCTCGGAGATGAATATAGCCCTGCCCTTATTATCAAGACATCTTTCGGTAGAAGGACTAAACGCAAAGAAAGGGAGGAGGAGTTCGCTGCGTGATACATCTCCGGAGTCAATGTCCCAGATGAACACGGGTCTGCGCTCCAGCATGTAGTATCGCAACACCTGGGAATTGATCAAGAATCTATACCAGGCAGAAGTCCAGACCTCTTCTTCGGAAACCAGCTTATCGATCCCTGGGAAATAACGCCAGCATTCAGGCCACTCAACCGTCTCGGTGTAAAGCAGCTTGTGGTCAGGGGTCAGGCAGGCTCGATACCATATCTCCCATGCGTCGTTTTCAAGCGTTACCGGCAAACGTCCCATCTCGTGCATGTCTCGCATATCTATGAGGATAAGTTCGCAGCCTTGAACGTATCTTGGGGTAGGGTTCACTTCCCCGTAGCTCTGCTCGGTGTAACCGTAACCTGACAGCAAAAGGAGGTACGGGTCGACAAAGTCCACAACCTCTCCTTCGACGCAGGCGACCGTTCGGGGGATTGCGGAGTGCATGTCTATTATATAGAAATGCTCCCAACGGCTGCGCAAGGTGCTCTGGAAGGACTCTTGAGAGACGTAATCCTGAACGAACGATATTACTTCACCCCGATGAAGCATATTCGAGGTATCCCCAAGCGGCACCGGGAAAAGCTTCCAGCCTCGATGCGGCAGGCGTTCAAAGTAGCGATCCGAGGCGTATAATTTGACCTCAAACCGCAAGCCGGGATAGAAAAACCAGTCCGAGGAGTCCTTGCAGGGACAAGGAAAAACCTGTGTGTCGCAGATGCCTGAATTTGCCAGCCAGAACCGGCGAAGCATAAGTCCAAACTCTTCGTTGTCCGTTTGAACCAATCGAACACCATAAAGCAGACTATCAGTGAGGTCGAAGTATTCGTTGAACCCGCCGTCCACAGAGATGGAAAGTACAAGCGGCAGGCTGGTCTCTTGCTTGGAGGAACGACCGCAACTTGCAAGACAGATTAAGATAAAACTCAAGGCGCATGCTCTACCCTCTCGCATACGTAGATAATAGTCGAAAGTAAACCTTTGTCAATGCGAAAACCGTATCCTCCTCCTCTTTGCCTCCTCGAAGAATTTGCCTATTTGAGATTGACGAGGATTCTGATAAGCTTGCCGAACGTATATCTCACAATACCCAGGTATGTACTTGTGATTGGTGTTCTTTATCTCCTCGGCGATAGCTTTACACTTCCTGTAGAGCCAATCTTCTCTGCCTTTCTGTTCCTTAATCTTATCACAGATTACTTCCAGTTCGTATCTGCAGAGTTTAGTGTTCAATTTGCGCATCATGGTCTCGGAAGGATCCTCAAAAGTAGTAACCTTTTTTTCGCGACTCGCCGCGTTCTTATGACATAGACCACTCCCACCCTGGAAACGCAGATTATAATATGCGTACTTGCTCCCTACACGCATCTCGTATACCTCGTGCATGATCCCTGCACGTATAACGGCAAGTGCCGCACAGTACCCGGAGATGTAAATCTTCGGGTTGCGAATCATTCCGTTTGCTGTGGCAAACTTCAGATCATTTGTTTCGTTTGTGATGCGGTAGTCCCCACTCGATATACATAGATGATTTTCCCATTCCCTGAAGCTTGAGTTAAGGTGCTTCAGAGGATAAACAACTACCTTTTTGCCGTTTTCCGTTTTTGTCGGATTGGTCCAGTCGTCGGGGTTTGGTTGCCCTTTGTATGAGAGGGGGAAATCTGCCTTCACATCCCTCTCGTCAACAGGACAAGGGTCGCTGGGGTTGGGGGATGCTCCAACTAGCCTCATAGCCAGCCATGTCCTGGCTCTGGTGATGTGATCGTTATAAACACATTTCCCATATTTGCTTGTCCCCGTGAAATGACCGTCATATCCGTTTATGTTAGTACCCATCTTCTCTCCTTTGTGAATTTACCAACCAGTGTAAGCTCCCTTTCTGAAGAACACCATTGAAACCTGACGAACTGACACCCCACGTCTTCACTTCGTGAAGCCGCGGGGACCCCGGAACTTTGTCCCACTTTTGTCCAACTTTTGTCTACCTTTTGTCCAGCTTAGGCATTGAACCCTGTCCAACTTTTGGGTAGCTTTTGACCACCTTTTGACCAACTTTTGACCAGCTTTTTTGTGACGAGTGCGATGTAAGGCTGACGGGTTCGTGGGGTGCTTTTCTGATTGACACAGCATTCCAAACCCCGTATAATCACGAACTTTGAAATTGAACCCCCCAAGGAGGCTGGATGTTCCGTATCGTTGAGCGCCAACGCGTAAATCCCGAGGTAAACCGTTTTGTAATCGAGGCTTCCATCATTGCCCAAAAGCGAGAGCCCGGACAGTTCGTTGTATTTCGGTTGCATGAGAAGGGTGAACGCATCCCCATCACTATCGCCGACGCGGACGCGCAAGCGGGAACCATCACCGTCTACGTGCAGGAGCTGGGTAAGACTACATTCGAGATGGGGCGAATGAATGCCGGTGACGAGATAGCCGACGTAATTGGGCCACTGGGTAATCCTACACCCATCGAAAAACTTGACGGCGAGGTGTTCGCCATCGCTGGCGGCGTAGGCTCAGCCGAAGTCCTGCCCATCGCCCGCAAGCACAAGGAAGCTGGCAACAAGGTGATCGCCATTCTCGGTTATCGCTCGAAGGATATCGTGATCCTGGAAGAGGAGTTCCGCTCCTTTGCAGACGAGGTCTACGTCACCACCGACGACGGCTCCTACGGCCGCGAGGGGTTCGTGACCACCGAGCTTGCCGACCATCTGGAAAAAGGTCGTCCCATCGCCGAGATCATCGCTGTAGGCCCTGCCATCATGATGAAGGCGGTCTGCGATTTGACCCGCCACTATAACATAAAGACGATGGTCTCGCTCAACTCAATCATGATAGATGCCACCGGCATGTGCGGGGTTTGCCGGGTAGAGGTCGGCGGTGAGACCCGCTACGCCTGCGTGCACGGACCGGAGTTCGACGGCCACAAGGTGAACTTCGATCTGCTCTTAAAACGTCTGGCCTCCTTCAAGGAAGAAGAAAAGATCTCGCTCGAACGCTACCAGGCCGCGGTTGGAGATGAGCATACCCCTTGGGGGGCACAAGATGCCTGATACCAAGATCCCCCGTCAGGCGATGCCCAAGCAGAGACCAAAAGAGCGTATCCGCAACTTCAACGAGGTGGCATTAGGCTTCAGCGCCGAACTTGCCCAAAAGGAGGCCGAGCGCTGCATCCAGTGCAAGAAGCCCTTCTGTATAGAGGGCTGCCCGGTGGAGATAGATATTCCCGTATTCATCGAGCTCGTAGCAGAAGGAGATTTCGAGAGCGCTCTGGCCAAGATACGCGAGACCAACCTCCTGCCCGGTGTTTGCGGCAGGGTCTGCCCCCAGGAGGAGCAGTGCGAGATAGTTTGTGTTCTCTCTAAACGCTTTGAGCCGGTCGCAATAGGCCGGTTGGAGCGCTTCGTTGCCGACTGGGAGATAAGAGAGGGTAAGATGGACGTTCCCTCAGTGGCCCCATCTACCGGGCACAAGGTAGCGGTAGTCGGTTCGGGTCCGGGCGGACTCACCGTGGCTGCGGACCTGGCCAGGCTGGGACACAAGGTAACGTTATTCGAAGCGCTGCACAAACCTGGCGGCGTTTTGGTTTACGGCATCCCCGAGTTCCGTCTGCCCAAGGCGATCGTGGCGCGCGAGTGCGAAATACTAGAAAAGATAGGCGTGGAACTCAAGCTCGACTTCGTGGTCGGCCGTACCGCTACGGTGGACGAGCTCTTCGAGATGGGATACGAGGCTTGCTTCCTTGGTCTGGGTGCAGGGCTTCCATGGTTCATGAACATACCGGGCGAGAACCTGGTCGGGGTCTACTCGGCCAACGAGTACCTTACCCGCATCAACCTGATGAAGGCCTATCTGTTCCCTGAGTACGACACCCCAATCCGGGTGGGTGAGCGTGTGATAGTAATAGGCGGCGGCAACGTGGCCATGGACGCGGTTCGTTCCAGCCTCCGGTTGGGAGCCAAGGAGGCCCACATCATCTACCGCCGCTCCCGTAAGGAGATGCCCGCACGTGACGAGGAGATTGAGAACGCCGAGGACGAAGGGGTCATATTCAACTTCCTGCTCAACCCTGTGCGCTACATAGGCAACGAGGCCGGGCGCGTGAAGCAGGTTGAGCTTTTAAAGATGGAGCTGGGTGAACCGGACGCATCCGGCCGCCGCAGGCCGGTTCCAATCGAAGGCTCGGAGTACAAGATGGACGTGGACACGGTGGTGGTGGCTATCGGCAATGGGGCCAACCCCCTGGTTCCCTCCTCGACCCCCGGTCTTGAGACCAACAAGTGGGGCTACATCGTGGCCGATGCAGAGACCGGCAAGACCACCAAGAAGGGTGTTTGGGCTGGCGGGGACATCGTGACCGGTGCGGCCACCGTAATCCTGGCCATGGGCGCCGGCCGCAAAGCCGCCCGCTCTATGCACGAGTATCTCACTACCGGCGAGTGGTAACCACAGATTTCGCAGATTGGCACAGATTATTTTGGTAGGGGCACGGCATGCCGTGCCCCTACGGTGTTCAGTAGATTGTGGGGCCAGCCGAAAGGCTGGCCTACTTGTGCCCACTTGACATTCAAATAATTAGATTCATAATATAACAATTTACACGGAGGCGATAGAAGTAAATGAAGCCCTTAGATGGTAAAACCTTAGAAGCCTTAGCTAGCCTCATTTGTGGTGATGGTGGTCCTCATTACAGGACAGGTAGGGAGCTACATGTGTTTTTTAGGGACGCAGGCTTAGATTGTCCAAACCATGATGGCTCAACTAGATGGTGGTGGGCTTTAGAAAGGTTAAAAGAATATAACGCAGATCCTTGGGGTGAGAATATAGAAAGGGTTGTATTACGGCTAGCTAACCCTAAAGAATATGTGGGGAAACCAGAAGTTTTAAATGAAGTAGTTAATAGATTGAATAAGATTCTTGCGATTGAAGGATTAAAAGTTATTCTTGAGGGTGTGATACCCAAAGTTAAGGAAATCACCGCCTCAATTCCTGAACCAGAGCCTTCTCAAAAACAGTTTGCGATACCACTTCCCGATTTTGCAAAGCTGACTGCTGATGCGACCCTAGCTCCTTATTTAGAAAGCCGATGGAAGGAAGTCGTTATCTGTGTTGATTCTGGTGCTCATCTTTCAGCGATTATTTTGATGGGCAGCATTCTTGAAGGTGTTTTTCTTTCTCTTGTAGCGAACAATCCCGGTCAAGCCAATACCACTACTGCGGCACCTAAGGATAAGTCAGGAAGAGTTAAAAAGATCAGGGATTGGACTCTAAGCAATCTTATAGATGTTTCACATGAGTGTGGTTGGATTCAGCAAGATGCAAAGGAATTCAGTCACACTCTACGCGATTATCGGAATCTCGTTCATCCTTGTGAGCAGAGAAAGCGTAAGGTAGTGCCGGACGAAGATACTTGTAAGATATGTTGGGAGGTTGTCAATGCGGCAATCAGAGATATTCAAAAATACTTAGGGTTGGTATAATGGTTTTCGGGCCGACCTAATACCCGAAGGGGGTACGCTGAGGTCGGCCCCTACGAGGTTCTGCGATCTTTTTCGCGTAGCGGAAAAGGAGCATTTGTTCCCCTCCCCCTAGCCCCCTCACTCGACGGGAGCACTAACGCCACCAGGGAGGGGGATTTTACACCCCACGAATCTGCTCCGCAGCTTCGCGGGGACCCCAAGAATCCTAATGAAGGTTGCAACAACGCGGTTGTTGCACTCCAAATAATTCACTGTATAATCCCCCAAAACACGAAGGAAGTAACATGAACGCGTTGATTGTATCAATTGCTCTTATCTCGGCCCCTTGGCACTTCGGACTTAACGCAGGCTGGAGCGCAGGACTATACGGGATCCAGGAAGCACAGGGTACGTACCTAAATCCCAACACCCACGTTTACGTGGAGGGCAGTCGGCCGGCTATCCCGCCTCCCGGGTTTTTCCATCTGGGCATCTCGCTGGAAGACGAGCGCTCCATCGGTTTTGCCCTCGACATCGTCACCCATTACAAGAACTACACGGTTACTGTGCTGGTGGACAGCCTCCATAACCTGGGTGTACCTTATCTCCTACCATCCCGCATCGATACCACTGCCCAGGTTCCTTACCTGCACACCCAGTTCGCCTGGGGCGTCCAGAAGACGTTGGGCGCCGCCGAGGGCAGGGTGCTCTTTCCTCTCGGTCTGCAGTTAACCCACAACTGGTTCATCCCTGCCGCTACCGACTCTCTGGTGAACCAGTATGTCAATGATCTCAGCAAGGATATCCCCCGCATCATCGAGCTTTACAACAACCCCGAGGAAGCGATCAAAGAGATCATCGAAAACGAGAAGCGCATGGGGATGCGGCTTAACCTCGGTCTCCAGGTGGCGGCGGTCAAAGTCGAACACTTCAGCTGGCTCTTCGGCCTCGACCTTGACTGGAACGTCCTCTTCGTGGCAAACGGGAACGAGATCGTCTTCTATCCGGAGTTCGGGCTTTCCACTGGGTTCAGGTTCTAATTTACCCCAAAGAAACACGACGTGTTTCGTTGGGGACCCCTTGCTTTGATTCCCCTCTGGTAGTTGCGCGGGATGGGGTATTGACAACTTCCAGGTTCAGCCTTATAGTTACCTTATTGAAAAGGAGGCGTGCATGTTGAAAAGAATAACCATTGCACTCGTTGTGTGCACATTGCTTATCCCTGCGGTTGCCGCGGCATCCTATCGTTTCGGATTCGGCGGCAGGGTTGATCCGGTCTCGGGCGGGCTTGAGTTCCGCCTGTTTGTTCCGCTAAAGGAGCAGGCTGCTTTGTTCGTGGCCCCTCACGGTATAGGGGTGTTTACCTACGATGAAGGCGGTCAGGATATATTCTACAGCGTCGGCCTCAGGGGCGGGGTGATGTTCTCACAGGATAAGTGGCTTTCACCTTACGTCGGGCTGGGTTTTGGCAGCACGGGCGAGATCTACGGATCCAGCAGCTATATTGGATTGGGTGGACGTATCTACGTGGGAGCCAGTATAGCTCCTTTGCAGATCCTTATGCAGATCCTTGTCAAAGACAAGGATCAAGGTTTTGACAGGTTCAGGGTTGAGCTTGAAACCGGATTCCTTTACAGACGCGATATGAGTTCCAGTGCCTACGGGACCTTCGAGGAAGCAGAAACTCGCTTCTGGTTCCCTGATATTGGTTTCGGGATAAGCTATAACTGGTAGGCGCGGGTATGTCCGGTTCCATGACCTGTAAAGTAACACTGCTGCTTTTGTTAGCGGCTGGGCTTAGCACGCCAGTTCTGGCTGAACAGGGTGTCGGCATGCATGCCGATTTCCTTGGACAAGGCCTCGCTTACCGGCTTCTTTCTGCGGAAGGCCTTGGGTTTGAGATCGTGGCCCGCGGAAGGTTAGATAACCCTGTTACCAGCCCTTCCACCTACCACGTGGCTGGTGCGCTGCGCATCCTCAAGATCGTGAACCCGGATAACCGATTCAGGATTTATCTGGGTGCAGGGGTGGGCGCATGGTATGTGAAGGGGTGGTTTGAAGACTGGGATGACTATGAGTATGAAGATTACTGGGACTGGTGGTCACTGGAGACAAAATGGGGGCTTTCCACCGCCTTTATTGTGGGAGCTGACTGGCTCCTCTTCAAGATGGGCAAGGACAGGTGGCTTTCCGTTACCCCAGAGGTTCAAGGCGGCTTCTACTCGCGACCTTCGCGGTCTTACTACGGCAGGGATTACTACAATGAACCCTACTCCTTCGCCTCGCCCGGGGTGGGCATAGGCTTGCGGTACGTTTGGTAGATGCTCTTTTGAGCTTCGCTCAAAAGGAGCAATGAAAACCGCAGATTACGCGGAATCTGTAGGGGCGACTTATACCCTATGAGATGTACAACATCTCACGGGGCAGGCCCTGCGTCGCCACTACCTTGCTCAAATCCTCAAAGCCTTGTTTTGCCTCGTAAGGGCGGGAACTTGTAACCAGCCCCTACCGTGAAGAAGGGATAGCCGTCGCCGTCATCGAAGGTATCAATGAAGGAGTTAATCTCGGCACCAGCGAATATTGACCAGCGGGGAGAGATGTGAGCGGTGGCAAAAACGTCCAGAAAGAAAGGGTAGTACGGGGCGCCGAATACTATAAAATGGGTTCTTGCCCCCAGGGTCACCCGCTCCTCGCGCCCTATTCCCAAAAGAAAAGCAGGCGAAAAGGTTGGTTCTCCCATCATGGGGTTAAGTTCCAGCTTCACCGCAGGGGCGATCGGTCCTAAGGGCAATGCTGTTTGAAACCCTATACCGGCGTCGGCGAACCCCAGGTAGGCGGTGTTGAGCCCGACCGCTCCTCTCACGTACGGTTTGAGGTATTTCCCCACCCCGTAACCTATTTCTCCGTCGCATCTTATGCCGACACCATAAACGGGGTCACCACCGTCAAGCACCGGAATCAGGGTGGTATGCAGTCCTAGGCCGGTATCAAGCTGCCATCCCGGCTCTATCCTTGCCGTACCGTAGTAAGGGGAGACGCAGCTAGTCATTAAGACCGCCAAGGCCAGAGCAACGAAAGGAATGTATCTCTTCTTTCGCATCAAGACATCCTCTTATCTGAAGAAGGAATAACCTACTCCAAGTGTTGTAAGGGGAAAAGCTTCGCCCTGGAAGGCACCAATCACACTGGTCGCTTCCAGTCCCACAAAGATCGACCACGGGGAAGAAAGATGTGTGTTAACAAAAATCTCCATAGAGGAATATGGTTGATCTCCTGGATTGACAACAGCTAACTGTGTTCGTATCCCCAGCGTTACTTTCTCTGCACGTCCGATTCCTAGAAGAAAAGCAGGTGAGAACGTAGGTTCCCCCATATGGAGATTTATTTCGGCAAGCAGAGCGGGGGTTATGTACTCAACAGGTAAAGACAGTTGAAGTCCCACCCCTGGGTCCAGGAAACCTGCATCCAAACTTACTCCGCCTCCTAACCGAATGTACGGGCTCAGGTACTGACCAATCCCGTAGCCGAGTTCTACATCTCCACGTACACCGAACTCCTCGGTTGACACACCGCATATGGGAACCACCACGAACGTACTCAGGGCCGCTCCGGCATTGAGGTTCAATCCCGGCTCTATCCTTGCCGTGCCGTAGTAAGGGGAGACGCAGCTGGTCATCCATATCCCTCCGATAAGGATAAGTGAGAGGGTGATGAGGTGTATTTTCTTTTGCATAAAACCTCCTTCTAAGAATAGTGTAAGGAAATGTATTCTATTGTCAATATGTGTTTCCGAAACATTATCCGGCCTTCCATTCCCCCAAAACCGTCAAATTTCGCGCAAAAAGTGCGCCGAATTGCATTCAAACCTGACGAGTAGGACTCAAACCTGACTTAAGGACTCTTCCTCATTGACATCCATGCCGATTTTCCTATAATCACGGCTAATGGAACAATCTCCTGCGGTGAAGTTTTTCTTCAAGCGCTCGAATCCTTACCTGCCTGTGCCCATGCGAATCAAAGATATACGAGTGGAGTCCGAGGACGGGATGCTTAAGACGTTTGATCTGGAGTTCGTAAGCCCCGAAGATAAGGAATCTTTCAAGTTCCTGCCCGGTCAGTTCTGCGAGGTTTCTATCTTAGGCAAAGGGGAAGCGCCTTTCGGTATCGCGTCGGCACCCACCGAGCAAGACTACGTGCGGTTCACCGTAAATCGCGCTGGTTTGGTCACAAATACCATGCACCAGCTTGATGCAGGCGATCCCACCGGCATGCGCGGCCCCCTGGGAAACTGGTATCCCCTGGGGCGCTTCAAGGGTTCCAACCTCGTGATTGTCTCGGGCGGCTTCGCGTTTACTACCCTGCGGTCGGTCATCCGCTGGCTTCTCGACGGGCACCGAGCTGATTACAAAAACGTTACCGTTATCTACGGTGCGCGCACCCCGGGTATGCTCTTATATAAAGACGAGCTGGAGGAGTGGTCCAAGCGCGACGACATCTCGATTCACCTCACCGTGGATAAAGAGGCCGAGGGGTGGAAGGGTCTTGTGGGTTTCGTTCCAACCGTCACCGAGAAGATTGCCCCAAGCCCGAATAATGCTCTGCTTTTAATGTGCGGGCCACCTGCGATGATACGCTACACCCTGCCCGTGGTTACGAAGCTAGGCTTCAAACCGGAGCAGATCTACACATCTCTTGAGCGCCGCATGAAGTGCGGGATAGGCAAGTGCGGGCGCTGCAACATCGGGCATTACTACGTGTGCAAGGACGGGCCGGTGTTTTCCCTCGACCAACTGGAAGCCCTGCCCCACGAGTATTAGGAGGAATTTTGGGAGAAGATAAGGTCATGAACGAAAACCAAGACGCGGAAGCGGTTGAAGAGGTCACCAAGGCCCAGGAACCGAAAGTGATCAAATTTGATGAATTAGACCCCAACTTCAAATACGAGATTCAGGCCGAGCCTTCGGGGGAGTTCATCACCAGGTGCTATGCGTGCGGAACCTGCACCGCATCCTGTCCGGTCCGCTCAATCGAAGAGACCTTCAACCCCCGACGCATTATCCACATGGCGCTTCTGGGAATGAAGAAGGAAGTGCTATCTTCTGAGTTCGTCTGGCTCTGTTCAACCTGCTATGCCTGTTTCGAACGCTGTCCCCAGGACGTGCGCATCACCGAGATGATGAACGCATTAAAGAACCTTGCCGTGAAGAACGGCTACATCCATCCCGCGTTCACCGCACAGATAGATCTTATCCAGGGCCACGGCAGGCTTTACGAGGCCGATTCGTTCGTCAACAAGAAGCGCGCAAAGATCCGCTTGCCCGAACTCACCGAATCACCGGACCCCATAAAGGCCATCTTCAAGGCCACCGGACTTTACGAGTATTCTACGGAAGCAAAAGAGTCCAAGGAATTACCTCAATCTGGGAATACCGAGGGAGGCTCTAATGAGTGACGCTAAGCGGAAGTACGCGCTCTATCTAGGCTGCACCGTTCCTGTTCGTGCGCAGAACTACGAGCTCTCGGCCCGACTTATCGCCAAGCACTTCGGTATCGAGCTCGTTGACATCCCTGAATTTACCTGCTGCGGCTTTCCTATCAAATCCGTGGATCAGCGCTCTTCCTTAGTCATGGCCGCCCGCAATCTGGCCCTGGCCGAGAAGCAGGGGCTGGACATGGTCACTTTATGCACCGCGTGCACAGGTACACAGGTCGAGGCCAACCACGAACTTAAGAACGATTCCGACAAACTTGCTGAGGTGAACAAGATTCTTAAAAAAGATGGTTTGGAATACAAGGGCACGGTGAATGTCCACCATTTCGCGCGGCTGCTCTACGAGGACGTCGGCATCGACCGCATCAAACAAGAGGTTAAGGTTGACCTGCAGAACCTTGCCGTGGGTGCGCATCCTGGATGCCACTTCACGAAGCCATCAGAGGCGTTCGAGGACTTCGACGATCCTGAGAACCCGCACGTCTACGACGATCTCATCAACGCCACCGGCGCTCGTAGCAATCCATACTCGGAGCGGGAACTCTGTTGCGGCGGTGCGATACTCGGTATTCGGGTCGACGTGGCTTACGCCATGGTGGGCAAGAAGCTTGCAAGCATCAAGGAGTCAGGCTCCGAGGCGATGATACTTATCTGTCCGTTCTGCAACGTCATGTACGAGCAGAATCAAAAAAAGATCGAGAAGGAGCTGGAGCAGGGGTTCGCGATGCCCTGTATCTACTATACCCAGCTTCTGGGACTGGCCCTGGGTTATAACCCTGACGAGCTGGGCTTCAAGATCAATCGTGTAAAACCTAGCAAGATCCTTGAGCGGATCGGAGTGACTAGTGAAAAAACAACTACCTGACGAGTTCGAAGACGACATCCCATTAGGGCACGCTCTCTTCCTGATACGGGAAGGGGTGAGGGGTGCCGAGATGATTCCTGAGCTTATGACCTTTCAGATTGACGGTAAGCTTTTCGATCCCGATAAGATAGATGCAGATATCTTAGACGAAGAACTCCTTTCCTCTCTTGACAATCTGCGAGATCTTCTCCGGGCCAAGGCCGAGGAGTGGCCGTCGTGACCCCCAGTAACACACCCTCCCGTACCCGTAACACCCGTAACACAGCACCTCCCTCTGACGCCCGCAATACACATTTTCCTGAGGAGCCGGAACAAAAGAAAATCTCTAAAGCCCAGGCGCGCTACCGCAGACAGGCAGGGGAGGCGGCTGACGCATTCATGCAGTTCTGGCGCAAGACCAAGGAAGAAAGCACGGTACCCACGAAGTACAAGGAGCTGATGCAACTGGCGATAGTCCTGGTGCAGCACTGCCGCCCCTGCATCAACCTGCATACCCAGATCTGCGTCCAGGTGGGGTGTACGCGCGCCGAGATCCTGGATGCGGCTAACATCGCCCTTGCCATGGGCGGCGGGCCGGTCTTTGAATACATCGGATACCTGATGCAGGTGCTGGATGAGTTCGATCCCCCCAAAGAGGCAACCTAGATCTGTTTGTAGGAGGGAGAACAGAAATGGATAAAGACCACACATTTGACGCGCGAGGGATGCTTTGCCCCATACCTGTGCTCAAGACCGCCCAGAAGATAAAAGAGATCGAGATGGGGCAGGTTCTTGAGATTCTTGCCGACGATGAAGGTGCGCGTGAGGACTTCCCCGCCTGGTGCGACCAGACAGGTAACGAGTTTCTGGGCATGGAGGAAGAGGGTGATACATTAAAATTCTACATCCGTCGGAAGGTCTATAGGACTTTCAATCCTTTCTAGGATGGATAGATGACTGTCGGTTTTCTTCTACGAACAGGCCCTTACACGTCTCAGAACGTAGACACCTGCTACCAACTTGCCAGTCGATTTTTGGTCAGGGGGCACGAGGTAAGGATGTTTCTCTACGAAGACGGGGTCTTCAATCTTGACAAAGGAATACAGTCTCCCCAGGAACGCAACCTTGCCGAGATAATGGCTGAACTTGCCCGGAAAGGTGCAAAGATACGGGCGTGCGGCACGTGTGCAAAGTTCCGAGGTCTGAAGAGGACCGACATCATTGAAGGCACAAAACTTGCGGGTATGGTCGTGTTCTCCAACTACGTCAAGGAGTGCGACCGTTTTCTCTCCTTTGGATTCTAGTCATGGAAGCAAAGAAGGTAGCCGTCCTCATCCGTTCGGCTCCTTACGGGATGGCCACAGCTGGCGAGGGTTTCCGCGCATTGATTGGTCTCGCGAGTATGGGAATCCAAACGCACGTTGTCCTTGTAGACGACGGGGTGATGGTCGCTCTAAAGGGACAGAATCCTGAAGCACTCCAGATGCACAGGCTCTCCGATGCCTACTCTCAGTTGACTGAGTTCGGTGCCAAACTATACGTCCACCTCCCTTCCCTCACCCAACGCGGACTCTTGCAAGAAGACTGTATATCGGTAGAATTCCTTGATGATGACAAACTGCGTGGTTTGATCTCATCGGTCGACCACGTTATAACCTTCAGTTAGGTGGGAGTATGGAGAATCTCTACCTTGTGACCCGTTCCACCTTTGAGCGCACGGCGTGGCAGCTGGCTGCCCGTCTGGCCAAGCGAGGCGACACCATCTGCTTTGCCCAGGATGCGGTGCTTGCGGTGAAGGGGCCGAAGGATCTCTCCGAGAAGCTGGCCGAGCTTGAGTCTTCGGGCGTGGCGGTGCGCTTTCTCAAGGAGGATCTAACGGCCCGGGGGCTTTCTGCCCCGCAGGATAAGGTAATTAACTACGATGGGCTTACCAAGCTCATCGAAAACGCAAAGCGTATTATTTCCTAGGAGCAAAGCCCCCAGGACTTTGCTCCTAAAGACAAAGGAGGTAGCATGGCGGAGATAGAAGGATACAATCTTCCCGATGAGCTGTTTTATCACAAGGAACACATGTGGGTTCGCAAGGAAGGCGATGTCATTCGTGTTGGCCTCAACGACTTCAGCCAGAAGCTTTCCGGTGAGCTCTCCTTCATCGAACTGCCTGAGACCTCCTCTGAGGCCCAGGCAGATGAAGTGATTGGCTCATACGAGACCGGCAAGTGGATGGGCAAGATCTACTCGCCTGTGGCAGGAGAGGTCGTAGAGGTCAACGAAGAGCTCGAGGACGATCCTACGCTCGTGAACTCCGATCCCTACGGGAAGGGCTGGATATTTACCATGAAACCAGCCGATTCCGCTGAGGTTGACGCTCTCATGCACGGCGAAGCGGCTGCCACCTGGCTCAAGACGGAGATCGCCAAGCACGCGAAGTAACACCCCACGAACGCACTACGTGCGTCCGCGGGGACCCCGAAAAGTAGTTCTCATTTTGCGGCGAGCGGTAAAAGATCGAAGGCGAACCTAAAGGTTCGCACTACGTGAAGACATTTCTGGAGGAGACAATGGCTGAGAAATTAAAGGTATTTAACCCATACGATAATTCCGTAATCGCCGAGCTGGACCAGGATAGTGAATCTTCTGTCGCTGCAAAACTCTCCTTAACACAAAGCGGCCTGGTAAAGATGCGGGACATCACCCAACAGCGCCGGGCCGAGATACTCAACAAAGCTGCAGACATCGTAAAAGAGCGCTCCGAGGAGTTTGCCCGCACCTTAGTTCTCGAGGTAGGCAAGACCTGGCGGGAGGCCTCCGGGGAGGCGGCAAGATGCGTTAATACCCTCCGGCTCTCTGCAATCGAAGCGATGAAACTGGCAGGCGAGGAGGTTCCATTCTCTTCAGCCAATCACCCCAATAAGCAGGGCTTCTACCGGAGGGTCCCGTGCGGGGTGGTGGCAGCGATCACGCCCTTCAACTTTCCCTTAAACCTCGTCGCCCACAAGCTGGGTCCAGCATTGGCCGCCGGATGCAGCGCGCTGCTAAAGCCTGCATCGGTTACCCCGCTCTCCGGCATCAAGCTAGTCGAAGCTCTCCATGAAGCTGGAGTCCCAAAAGAAGCTTTGCAGGTGGTGATCGGCCCAGGCTCAACCGTGGGCAACGCATTAGTCACTTCACCTGTTCCCCGCATGGTGACCTTCACCGGCTCCAAGGCGGTAGGAGAGGAGATCACCCGTCACGTTGGTCTCAAGAAGATCGCATTAGAGCTAGGCTCAAACTCCGCGGTGGTGATCCTTGAAGATGGTGACCTCGAGCGCGCAGCCAAGCGTATACGCATCGGTGGCTACTCCCTTGCCGGCCAGGTCTGCATCTCCACCCAAAGAGTCTACGTGGAAGAGGAAGTCTACCAGCCATTCCTCGACTTGCTAGTCTCCCAAGTCTCTACCCTCAAAACCGGTAACCCACTCGACGAGGCAACCGAACTAGGTCCAATGATCGAGGGGAAACAAATCGAGCGCATTCTTTCCTGGATAGATGAGGCCAAATCTCGAGGCGCGGAAGTTGTATTAGAAGGCAAACGCGAAAGCTCTCTCCTGGGTCCGTGGATACTCACCCACGTACCCGAAGATGCAAAGCTCATCAAGATGGAGGCGTTCGCACCCTTAGTTGTCGTCAATCCTGTCCGCGACCTCGAGGATGCAATCGAGCGGGTCAACGCCACCTGCTACGGGTTGCAGGGTGCTGTCTTCACCCGCGACCTTAAGAAGGCGTTTCGCGCCTGCGACGGAATAGACGCCGGCGGGGTGCTGGTGAACGAGATCCCTACCTTCCGGGTTGACCTTATGCCCTACGGAGGGATGAAAGGCTCAGGCCTTGGCCGCGAAGGCCCGGCCTACGCCGTCAGAGAGATGACTGAGGGAAAACTATACCTCTTCGATTTATCATGAACACCGGCTTTAGAATCCGTCCTGCGGTCGAGTCGGACATAGAAACGATTACCTCATTGTGCTTAGAAGTTGCGCCATTCGAAGGGACGGGAGAGCCGGGAGAGGTGGAGTTCTACAACAAACTGTTTGCCGAATCAATCAATAATGAGGAGAAGCTGCTTTTGGTTGCTGAAGCTGATTCCCAGATCGCAGGTTTCGCCTATGCCGAGATCGAGCATACACCGGATGATTGCACGCCTGCACCATACATCAGTTTAGATATGATCGGAGTGAGCCAATCCCACCGCGGCCAGGGAATCGCCCGGGCGATTATGAAAGAGGTTGAATCCTGGGCGTGCAAGAAAGGGATGAAGGTAATCCAGCTTGCCGTAGCCGAGGAGAACGTCTCCGCGCTCAAACTCTACGAAGGGCTCGGCTACCGCACCGTCATGCGTAAGATGCAGAAGGAGTTGTAGGACAGGCCTTGCTCTAAACAGAGAGAAGCTCACCCCGAAATACTGTAACAGCCTTGCCACCTAGAAAGACCCTGTCACCAGCCAGGCGAACCTTTAC
>NJBO01000019.1 GCA_005223075.1 candidate division TA06 bacterium B3_TA06
CCTTACGTGAACGTAGCCGGAGCCACGGAGTTGGTTGACGCAACAGGGAGAGTAATCGAAGACGCAATCTCCGACGACAAGGTCTACATCTCCAACCTACCCACAGGCACCTACTTCGCAAGGAACGAAGATAGGACGATAGTAAAGATCGTCAAGGTGCAGTAAGCTAACGGCTCACGGCTGTCAGCTGACAGCGGTCAGCGGTACCCCTCCGGGTTCTTCAACCGCCCGGCACTGAGGGTTCTTACGGAGTTCGAACCTTTGCAGCTTATTGGCGCTGAGCCTATAGGTTACCGCAGTTTCCAGTTCCTGTGGTACTGCGCAGATTCAAGGACCGCGCGTCCCCTTTTTTCTTATGCTCAAAACGCATTCACTTTAAGCGTTACGGAAACCGGGGTGCTCGAAGGCACGCTCTTTGGCCAACTATCTCAATCCGGCACAACCCCTTTGGATGCTGAAAAATGGTATCTTATCCAAATCAATACCCTGATGATTGGAGGATGGAACCCTATGGCCTTCCCTGATCCTGCTTACGAATACTGGCTTACGATGAAAGTCTATCTTGGGGGAAGGCTGGAGTTGAGCATAGTGCCTGACGAACCTTTCGGTCCTTCAATGCAAACAACTATGCCTGGGGTTAGCAGTTTGGTTTTCTTTAGTGGCATAGAAAATGATGGTTTTGATGAGATAAGGCATCTTGATAGAGAGCTTTACGAATCTGAGATAGCCGATTATGCGGCGTTTCTGAAGAACGGCAGGGTTTATGGCAAGTCGAAAGGCGAGTTGGGCGAGATTGGATGGGAATGAAAAAAGGACTTGACAAAGTTGGATTCGAGGTGATAATAGGAGTATAAAAGGAGGAAGTATTATGAAGAAGCTTTTACCTGTGCCCGTTTTTTGGGTATTGGCGGCCATTGCACTGCTTGTGGCCGCCCCCCTTTCCGCCGCGCCCGTGCTGGTTGAGGTATATTGGGAAGGTTGGATTACGACCCTCCCTGATAAAGTTGATACGGTTACAGTGTTGGAACTCTCATTCTCTGTGGACAGTTCATGCTACGTGTTATTTACGGGGGGAGTGGTATCACGTTCGGCAAAAATATTTCTACAAGCGGATGGCACCAACCTGTTTCCCGAAACATCACTAAGTGGATATGATGCCTGTGGAATCCATCTTAATTATACCTACCCCCTTGCGCCCGGAAATCACAATACTTACCTTCAACTAACTAATTTTAAGCTTAACTGGCTAGCTGATTGTTACGAGGCCTATCTACAGGCGCTCATCTTTTTGCCGGATGAACCGGGTGCCGTTGCAGAGCAGCCGGTGAGCGACGCCGAGCCAGGGGTTACTACGCCGAGCCTGATAAGCAGAGGCCCTTACGTGAACGTAGCCGGAGCCACGGAGTTGGTTGACGCAACAGGGAGAGTAATCGAAGACGCAATCTCCGACGACAAGGTCTACATCTCCAACCTACCCACAGGCACCTACTTCGCAAGGAACGGAGATAGGACAGTTGTAAAGATAGTAAAAGTACAGTAAGCTGACGGCTCACGGCTGACCGCTGTCGGCTGTGAGCGGTGAGCGAGCCGTTTGACATCCCTTAAAGATTCTCTATACTAAATCACCAAATAACATCAAGGAGGTCCAAGATGAAGAAAGTTTTGTTGTCAGCGATGCTGCTTCTTATGTTAGCAGGTGTCCTGAGTGCGGCTCCTGTCCTGTTTGAAGCCTATCAAGAGGGTTGGATTTCTATCCCCATGGATAAAGAAGATACTCTAAGTGTAGTTGAGGTGTCGTTTTCCGTTGACTCCGCTTGCCATGTTATGCTTACTGCAGGTGGACAGGCTAAGATAGCGAGTCTATGGTTGGAGATGGATGAGAACCGTTTGCCACCTCAGACAAACGTCCAAACTGATGGTTTCGGCGGGCCAGTATCGTTTACTATGGTTTATAGCTATCTGCTTGATCCTGGGGAGCACGCCGTCTCTCTGCGACTTGCTCATCATTATATCGCCCACAATTATACTGCTACTTGCAGAGATGCCTACCTTCAGGCCCTCATCTTCCTGCCGGATACCAGCACCAACGCCGTTGCGGAACCGCCGATGAGTGATAACGAGCCAAGAGGCAACACGCCGAGCCTAATCAGTTCAGGACCATACGTGAATGTGGCAGGAGCAACCGAGCTTGTGGATGCTTCTGGGCGGGTGATCGAGGGCGCAATCTCAGACGACCGCGTTTACATCTCCAACCTACCCACCGGCACTTACTTCGCAAGGAACGGTGAGCACACGGTGGTGAAGATAGTAAAAGTGGAATAACGCTTGCCCTCTTCGGGGCAAGATTGCAAAAGTCAAATTTCAAATTTTAAAATGCAAATTGAAGGGCCGCCGTGGGCGGCCTATTTTAATCTGCGAAATCTGTGTAATCTGCGGATTTAGTTAGTCCAGCGGTCCAACCACCTTCTCCACCGCCTCGAGGATCTCGGCGGAGCGGACAACCTCGGCCATCCTGGTGTTGTCGTCATATAATGGCCTGTCCTCGTCCAGATGCTCCACGTACTTTCGGACAACGTCATATGCCGCCTTGGAAGCAGGAGATGGCTCGGCGTCGCGGAAGTCGAACGCCTGCGCCGCTGCGATCAGTTCGATCCCCAGAACACCGTAGGCGTTATCCAGAATCTGGCGGGTCTTGATGGCGGTAGTCATGCCCATGGATACGAAGTCCTCCTGGTCTGCAGCGGCTGGGATAGAGCCGTTGGCCGCGGGATGTGAAAGCACCCGCTGCTCGTTCACCAGCTGACACGCGGTGTACTGGGAAAGCATGAGCCCTGAGAACATGCCGCCGCCCTTGGTCAGGAATCCGGGCAGACCGGCCGAGAGTGCGGGGTTCATGAGCCTGTTCAGGCGGCGCTCGGAAAGCACCGAGACCGTGGAGATTGCCAATCCCAACGCCTCCAGGCCGAAGGCGATGGGTGTGCCCTGGAAGTTTGCACCGGTCACCACTTCCTTGTCGTCGGGGAAGAACAGTGGATTGTCCCCAACGCCGTTGAGCTCGATCTCGGTCATCTCGCGTGCGAAGCGCCACGAGTCACGCGCCGCACCCGCCACCTGAGGGGTGGAACGCAGGCTGTAGGCGTCCTGCACCCGCTTGCCGGGCCGCTCCAGGAGCTTTGAGCCTTCCATGATCAGACGGATATTCGCCGCACAGGTTACCGCACCCGGGAATCCGCGCGCGGTATGAAGCCGCTCATCCAGGCAACTGGTGTTGATGTTGAGGGCCTCCATGGTCATGGCCGCGGCCACATCGTGCATCTTGAGCCAGCGCATGGTCTCAGGGATCATGAGGCAGCCGTAGCCGTTGATCACGTTTGAGCCGTTGATGGTCGCCAGGCCGTCGCGGGCCTCGTATTGAATAATCGGTATGCCTGCGCGCTTCATCGCTTCGGCTCCCGGAAGTCTCTCACCTTTGTAGAACGCCTCGCCCTCACCCATCAGCACCAGGGCCATCTGACCCATGGGTGATAAATCACCCGAGGCGCCAACCGAACCGCGCTTGCACATCACCGGATGCACGCCACGATTGAGCATGGCAACCAACGTTTCAACGATCACCGCTCTGCAGCCGGAGAGACCGTTGCACAATACGTTGATGCGGGTGGCGATGGATGCGCGCACCACGTCCTCGGGTAAAGGCTCGCCGATCCCTGCCGCGTGTGAATAGATCAGATATCTCTGGTATTGCTGGGTCTGCTGGGGTGTGAGTACCACCTCTGAAAACTCGCCTATGCCTGTGGTGACCCCATACATTATCTCGCGGGCAGCGATCTTCTCCTCGCACATAGCGCGGCAGCGTTTGACACGCTTCCATGCCTCGGGCGCGACTTCAACCTTTTCACCCTCGCGCGCGATGCGCTCGATGTGTTCAACGGTCAAGTTCTTACCGGTGAATAAAACAGCCATAGCGCTCCTTTCGCAGGGGTTCAATTTTGGAGAGCTTATCCGAAAGGAATGGGATGTCAACCGTGATATGCTCCTTTTCGCCAGGGGTGGAAGGATCGCAGGGAAATCACCCCCTCCTTAATCCTCCTCTGTCAAGGGGAAGGCGAACCTAAAGCTAACCATAATAAGTAAACTTGACAAATCATCAAAATCCAGTATGGTTTAGTTGTCAGGGGCTGAGAGGTCGAAGGAGGCTCTGCGGTTGGCTAATCCCCGCAGGGGAACCCTGAAATCTGCCCGTGGCAGGAGGAGACGCAACAGCGAACAAAACCCGGCTAAAAACCAATCGGCCGATTACGGCCAAGGAGGAGAAAATGGGACGTAAAGGTCTCTTTGCAGTGCTGGCTGTGCTTATAGTGGTAACAGGCGTGTATGCATCGGTCACGGCGAGTGCCGCCGTAAAGATACACAACAATACCCAAAGAGAGGCGACCGATCTGCACTTTACCGTCTATCAGAAGGAGGGCTGGGTCTGGATCGAAGACTGGACGATCACTCAGGACGGCTTCCCTGACCAGAATGAAACCCCCTGGGATCATGGAAAGGGCGACGGCAAGACCCATGCAATAGACGTCGAATGCTCTGGAGCGAGGATACCTCACTGCACCTGGGTGACGATCACTGCGAAGTTTACCCTTAATAAATGGAACACAGTCCGGTTTGAGAACTTCCGTTGGACCTTTGAGGAACAAGACTCCACGGATGCAGATGCGCCCAACCACGGATTTGCAGTGGGTTACAGAGATCCTGAGGGCAACGCTACCTACTGGTTCTACAACGACGATTCCGTTCAGGCCATAACGGTAAAGAACTTCCAGTACGTGCGGCACCCTACCTATATCCCTCCGGATTCTCTCTTCGATTGGGAGGGATGGGTCGGTCCTACCCTAGTCCCCTTTACTGTGCCGCCAAAAGACTCGTTCGCTATCAAGCTTGTAGTGCCTGAGACCATCCAAGTAGAGATGCAAGAAGGTGGTTTTGTATTCTTTGACCTCGATCTCTATCTCTACGAAGGCGAGTGGCTTGTGGCCGAGGAGACAGAGGTTCACGAGATTCAAGATACCATAGTAGGGGTTATCGAGGGCCACGGATCGCTTGAGCCTGTGAGGCTGCTTGAGGTAACTTCTGCTCCTTCAGGCCTCTTCGAGATTCGCTACCAGTTGCCCCAGGCTTCCAAGGTTAATCTGAGCGTCTATTCGGTCACCGGCGAGCGGTTTATCACCCTGGTTGATGAGCAAAAGCCAGCCGGAACCTACACCGTTCGCTGGGACGGCGGCGATGCTCCAGCCGGTCTCTACTTCTGCCGCCTCTCAGCCGCCGGCATCCACGCAGCCGAGAAGATGATACGCATCAAGTAGGAACTATCACGAGCTAGAGCGAAGAACAGAGGCGGCCACTTAGCTTCTTTCGAGTTGCAGAGGGGGCGTTGCCTATGCAGCCTTCGTCCCGACAGGCTGGGGCATGCCTACTGGATCGGCAAAGACGATGCCGGACGGGCGCAACACAACCCACTATCACGCTTAGCACGACGAGAACAAAAAGTCGCGTTAGGATTTTAGTGAGACTATCCTGCATGATTATCAGAAACTCCTCTTTATAATGGGGAGTTTAACTTGGGGGTCGGTGCGGGAATTCCACTCACAGGCAATGCTTTCCTTACATATTTCGTCCCAGGTGCGATGATAGCCCATGTCCTCGGATTCGACTTCCATAAGATCGGCATGCTTGATACTTATGTCGTAGCCGATGAGTGCACCCAAAGTCGGCAAAACAGAGGCAATTGAAATCACTGCGTAAGTGCCTTTTTTGGGACCCCGGATCATGGATGAGAGGTCAGCGTCACCCCGCCACGGATTAGCCCCGACCGCTATCCGGTAACCCTCGACAAGGAAAAGGTTAGCTACTTGTCCGAGAAACGTTCCAATCAGGGTGTAATTCCAGCTGCCACCAGGATTGAACATTCTGCCACCCGCCATGGTTCCAATGTACGATCCTACCGGAGACCATATGTAGCAGCCAATAGCCAGAGGTATTATCTCCCAGGATGCAGGATTGTCGTACATCATCATAGCCCCAAACAGGCCAAATGGTATGCCTATTCCGGGACCTAGCAGAAATGCGGTAGTCGCCTGAGCGGTTCGCAAGCTTCCACCGGTCACACAGCATCCTCCCAGGCAGAAACGAGTGGTGTCAATCACCCCCCAAAGACAGCCTCCCCTTATGGGAACAGGTTTTATTGTGGCATCAATAAGAACGGCTGTATCTTTCTGTACTCTGGAATCGAAGGCCAGGGTTAGCCCTGCCGATACCCCCCAGCGGGGAAGTGCAACCTCACCCTCAGGATAGCTCCAGCTTCCCCAAAATCCACCTTCTGGAAGCTCAGTAGGAGTGAGGAAAATTCTACCAGTTTTAAGCAACCCGATGAAGTTAAGCGTGAGACGATTGTTGAGATTCATGATAGGATAGGAGATGCCTGCATGACCTTGCCACCCTATACCGTTAGCAGATGCCAACGCTGTATTGAAATAGTCTTCGGCATTGGTAGCAGAGTAATTTAAAAAAATTCCCTCAAGATCGTAGCGTCCCCACACGCCTTCTGCCCCAAGAAAGATATCACCCTTGCCTGTTCTGAATCTAAGCAATTTACCAATCTCGGCTCCGCCGGAAAACTCGTAAGATTTCCATTCGCAGAACTGCCATGACGGCTCCCAATCGTGAACAGAAAAGGGGGCGTTGCCATCGAACATATAAGATAGGGCAAGTCCTCCCACTAGCCTAGTTTCCCAACCGCTGGCAAACCTGATCCCGCATTTCCCCGAAATTCTGTTGTTGAAATAATAGCCTGAGTAAGGAAATAAAAGAACCTGCGGCTCACCCAGCAATAAATCTTTTCCCATAAGCGTTGGCTCGTACTACAGCTGCGCCTGAAATGCCATCCCTTCGCCTTTTGCTCCGCCAAGGAGCAGCAACGTGATCAAGAAACTTCCCATGTCTTACCTCCTTTGAAGAAGGTTAAGCGATATTAAGTTCTTGTCAAGAGGTTCGGACTTGACAAGGGGTCTCATACCCTTAGGATAGCAGGATGAGACGGGTTTTCGTAATCTTATTCATCCTTGGGATTTGCGCCGGGCTTGCCGCCCGTCCTGCCAACCCTCTTTCGGTTGGGGCCGATCTTGCCCTGCATGTGTATCAGAAACTCATCTCACCACTTCAGGGCGGGCATATATGCAACTTCTTGCCCACGTGTTCTGCTTTCAGCAGGCAGTCTTATCGACTCTACGGTCCCCTCTGGGGGACGCTCATGACCTTTGATCGGCTCGAGCGCTGCAACCCCGGGGCTTGGCGGCATCTTCATACATACTATGCGGAGTTGAGGTCAGAAAGGTTATCCGACCCGCCCTCAAACCATTACCTTCCTGCCAGACTAAAAAGGCAAAAGAAGAAAGCAGATACCTCATCTGTAGTTATAACCGAGGAGGGGGAGGGTGATTAGCCTGCTCGTATCCCTTCTCTTTGCCCAGGCACCTATTGACTTCGCCGACTATCTTTACTCCACCGGCGATTGGAGCCGCGCCGCCCTTGAGTATGAGCGAATCGGCTTCCTTGAGCTAACCGACAGTTCATGGGCATCTTACGCCCTTCTGCGGGCGGGAGAGGCGCTCCTTAAGGCAGACGAACCGCAGCGCGCCGCAAGCCTCTACTCCTTTGGAATAGACAACCTTTCTGATGATCGAGAACGTTTCACCTACGGTCTCTTGCGTGCCGAGTTTGCGCAGGATCACTTCGATCGGGTAAACGAGCTGGCATCATCACTTGAGGGCACGGATTTTGCATACCACTCAACCCTATATCGATCCTTTGCTCTGGTGTTTTCAGGTGATACGGCCTCGGCCACTCGTTACCTCTCTGTGCTTGATGGCAACGGCCTGCGGGATTCAACCATCGCGCTTATCAACACCCCTTTTAAGCATCGTAGTCCGTTTTTATCCGCAGGACTCTCGACCATCCTGCCCGGCGCGGGTCAGGCATACTGCGGCCGTTTGGGCGACGCATGGCAGTCGTTCTCGGTTACCGCCCTTTTTGGAGGGGCCGCCGCTTACTACTTCCTCCTCTCGCCGGACACATCGGCAGCCAACACCGTAAAGGGTGCGGTCACCGCATCGCTTGGCGGGCTCTTCTGGCTCGCAAACATCTACGGAGCGGCCAACGCAGCACTCGACTACAACGACGATGCTGGACGCAAGCGTCAAGAGCAATTGCGCAATCTTCTTAACCGCTTCGATCTGGAACCAGAGCTGAAGCGTCCGTGAACGCCCTCCTCGCCCTCCTCCCATTTTTTGCGACCACGCATGAGCCGGATCTTACGAATATAGAACGACTTGCCGACAGCCTCTACGCTTACGGCTCCTTCGACGCGGCAGCGCTGGAATATAAACGGTTATTATACTTTTCACCCCACGCCGTTGCTTCGCAACGCCGCGGGGACCCCGAATCTTTTGAGATCATAGACACTCACTTTGTGAATATAAAGCTGGCTCTTGCTTTATATCGAAATAATGAAAAGAACGAGGCCGACGCCATCCTCTACTCGCTCGAAGGCCCGATGGTGCGGATGGTTCGAGCGGTTCTCCTGATCGAGGAAGGCAACCCCTACCTTGCAGCAAGGGCGGTGGATTCGGCAACCTGTGCGGTATTCGGCGCATCAGCCTACCGTCTTCGCGGCTGGGCGTATCTTGAGGCAAAGGAGTTTACCAGATCGGCATCCGAGTTCCGCAAGGCGGGCGAGGATTCTCTTGCAATGCTGGTGGAGGATCTGAAAAATCTCAGGCTCAAGAATCCCAGGACCGCCCGACTCCTATCCATACTTCCCGGTCTGGGCGAGGCCTACGCGGGAAGGCCCTTATTTGGTCTCTGGGCTCTTGCGGTCAACGCGGGGGATACGTACCTTATAATCAACGCCATCCTCAAGCAGCGCTATGTGGACGCCTTGCTGGTCTACACATTTCTCTGGCAGCGCTTCTATGCAGGCTCGATGGCCAACGCCGACCGCTTCGCAAGGGATTGGAACGAAAGAACTTATAAGAAAACCCTCGACCCCATCCGCGAGCGTTACGGTGAGCGCGAGGCGCTAAGACTCGATCTTGCGGCGCTTAAAAATCTGCAAACCCCTTAGAATTTAAATCCGCCCCGGTCAGATTTGAGTGCCGTTCGGCACAAAAAAAGCTGGTCAAAAGCTACCCAAAAGCTGGACAAAAGATGGTCAAAAGATGGACAAAAGTGGGTCATTTGAGGGTGATTTCTGGTGATTTTGGGTGAATTTTGCACTTTGAACCGAAGGATTGCGTTTGCTGAATAATTTGAATTAATTTGATAGCTACCACTTTCCCCGCCCCCTTACCCCCTCCACCGAGGAGGGGGAACATTGCATTTGCAAAGCCCTTGGGTTATCCCCCTCCCTTTTGTTCCCTGCCCGACACTAGACGGTAGTGCAGGCGGGGGCACTTGTCTCGCCGTCCGAGACGCTGTCCCGCAAGGGGAGGGATATTGGTTGATGCAGGCGCTTGTTGCACTCCAAACCGTACCCCTCCCTTGACGGGAGGGGATTAAAGGGGAGGGTGAACACCCCCACCCTACCCTCCCCCGTCGAGGGGGAGGTGATCAAAGGAATCCCCCTTTGTTCCCCCTTTATAAGGGGAGTGGCCCCAGATCGGGGGGATTACCGCTTTCCCCTCCCTCCGGCACTTCGTGCCGACCCCCTCCACCAGGGAGGGGGAATTATGGTTGGTGTGCCCCCTGCATCCACCTCTTCCTTGACGGCGTAGGCACTACCGTCTAGTGGGGAGGATTGAGGTGGGGGTGATTTTATATGCTTTACACCCTCCCCCTACCAGCTTGGGGCTGTCCCGTCAAGGGAGGGGTATTCTTTCCCAGAGATGTACTTCACCTAATATCAAGCGGAAGCTTTACCGTCGTTGCGAGCGACCGGAGCGAGCGAAGCTCCGAAGGGCGAACGAAGGGAGCAATCTCAAAGCACAGTCCTGAAATTGCCATCCGCTTTCCTCACAGATACATCTTACTGCCATGAGATTGCTTCGTCGTAACGCTTCTAGCGTTACTCCTCGCAACGACAGTTAAAGGACTATTGCCCTTCCTGCCTCTGCTCGGCCAGATTGCGTTTGGCACGTGCAATGTTTTGGTCGGCCTTTTCGATTTCAAGCTTTGCCCCAATCTTTACAAAAATCTCACGCGCACGCTGAAGATAGTCAAGAGCTTGTTTGTGGTCTCCCAAGTCGCCGTAGACGTTCCCGATGTTGCCGAGGTCTGCGGCCTGACCTTCGAGTCTGCCTATCTTCTCGTCTATCTCGAGCGCCTTCTCGTGATACTCAAGCGCCTTGCGAGGCTCGCCTAAGGTGCGGTAGACAATCCCGATGTTGCCGAGTTGATTGGCTTGCACTTCAGGGTTTCCTATCCTCTTTGCTATCTCTAACGACTTCTGATAATACCCAAGCGCCTTGCGCGGCTCGCCAAGGGTTTGGTAGACAAGCCCGATGTTGCCGAGGATACTGGCCTGAGTTTTTAAATTGTCTACCTGTTCCGCTATCTTCAGCGCCTTCTCGTGATACCCAAGCGCCTTGTGCGGCTCGTCTAAATCATCGTAAACATTCCCGATGTTCCCGAGGTCTTGAGCCTGACCTTCAAGTCTGCCAATCTTCTCATCTATCTTTAGCGCCCGCTCATGATACTCAAGCGCCTTCTGAGGCTCGCCCAAGGTTTGGTAGACGATCCCGATGTTGCCGAGGTCTTTAGCTTTCCCTTCGAGATCGCCGATCTTTTCGTGTACCTTCAAAATCTGCTCGTAATACTCAAGCGCCTTCTTTGGTTCGCCTAAGGTGCGGTAGACAAGCCCGATGTTGCCGAGGTCTTGAGCCTGGCCTTCGAGGCTGCCTATCCTCTCGTCTATCTCGAGAGCCTTCTGGTGATACTCAAGCGCCTTGTGCGGCTCGCCAAGGGTTTGGTAGACAAGGCCGATGTTGCCGAGGGCGGCGGCAAGGGGTTCGTCAAGTTTGGCTTGCTTTGCGATTTCAATCATCTCAAGGAAGGTCTTTTCCGCATCGCGTGTTGCCCCCATAGTTTTTTGGCTTAAACCAATCAAGTTGAGTATGGCGCAGCGCTCGCTGGCGTCGGTAGCTTGGCCGAGCAGGAGTTTGAATTTCATTATGGCGGTTTCGTGCTTATATTTTTTTCGCGCCTTGAGTGCTTCATTAAGAAGAATATTCTTTTCTCTTGGAAGCAGTTTAGTAAGTCCGTTGAGATAAGGTGATGGTTCACCCGGCGCTTTTTTCGTTAATAGCCGCCTGTTCCGTATCCACTTGCGGAGAGCGAATACTTTATCTAAGATAAACCATGTAGCCGTTATCAAAGTCAGTGCGGACGCAACAATAGCTACAGTGGTCCAGAAAGGACTCACAACCACTCCCAAAACATGGTTTAAATCATACCTTTTAACGGTAGCTTGTCAAGGATACAAGCCCATTGAGCGGGCTAAGAGCCCGCTCTACACTTGCCCAGAAAAACTCGATAGTTTTGTTGGAGTGCTCTTCGGGGTCCCCGCGAAATTGTGAAGCAATTTCGTGGGGTGAGCAAAGTTGACAAAATATCCCGTAGGGCTATAATCACCGGACTTTTATCGCGTCGCGCAAGCTAGCAAGGAGCAGCCGATCATGATTACCTTTCGCGGTGGAATCCACCCGCCTGAGTTCAAAGAGTTAGCCGAAGAAAAACCAATCGAGACCATGCCGCCGCCCAAGCAGGTGGTTATACCACTCTCCCAGCACACCGGAGCGCCTGCAAAGCCTGTGGTGGCTGTAGGGGACGAGGTCAAAGCAGGCACCCTTATCGCCGAACCGGTGGGGATGATCTCTGCTGCAGTTCACTCATCTATAGCCGGAAAGGTGAAGGGTATCGAGCACTGGGTGCATCCGGTGTTGCCTGTGCCGACAAAGGCTGTAATCATCGAGGCGGGCGAGACCGATGAGCTTGACCCTGCAATCAAACCTAGAACCCAGGCCCAGATCGAGAAGCTTTCGCCTGAGGAGATACGCGAGATAGTCCGCGATGCAGGCATTGTGGGACTTGGAGGTGCGGCATTCCCCACGTCGGTCAAGATCACCCCGCCCGAGGACGCAGCAATCGACACCCTCATCATCAACGGTGCGGAGTGCGAGCCGTTTCTGACAGCCGACGACCGGCTGATGCGTGAGAAGCCGGAGGGGATCATCAATGGAGCAAGGATTCTTGCCAAGGTGCTTGGACTTGAGGGAGCCTGTATCGCCATCGAGCACAACAAGCCGGAGGCTATCCGCATCGTGTCCGAGGCCGCGTCAAAGGTCTGGCCTGCGGCAGAGGTCTTAACTGTAAGAACCAAGTACCCGCAGGGCGCGGAGAAGCAGCTTATATCCGCGATCCTGGGGCGCGAGGTTCCAGCCGGCGGGCTGCCCTTCATGGTCGGCGTGGTTGTCCAGAACGCGGGCACGGCCTTTGCGGTTTATGAGGCGGTGGCAAAGCGCAAGCCTCTGTATGAGCGCGTGGTTACGGTCACCGGACCGGGGATCGCTGAACCTAAGAATCTCCTTGTTCGCATCGGCACACTCGCGGCGGACGTGATCTCTCACTGCGGCGGGCTGCGGCCTGATGCAACAAAGTTCATCTCAGGCGGGCCGATGATGGGCATCGCTCAGTCCAGCCTCGAGGTTCCCATTATTAAGGGAACATCAGGCATGCTCTTTTTGGATGGCTCCAGGAGTCTTTTTAAGGTCTCCGAAGAGGTCAACTGCCTGCGCTGCGGCCACTGCGTGGGCATCTGCCCGATGAAGCTTGTGCCTGCCGAGATTGCCCGGATGGCAGAGTACGAAAAGCTGGAAGAGGCCGAGCGCTGGGGGATAGCGGACTGCATGGAGTGCGGTTCATGTGCATTCGTTTGCCCGTCCGGACGCCGACTGGTGCAGTGGATCAAGTACGGCAAGACACTTATCTTCGCCGAACGCAGCCGCAAAAAGGAGCGCAAATGACCCGCCCCGTAACACACCAGCCTCCTTCCCTACCCCCTATCGAGATTCTTGCGGGATCCGAAAGGAGACTAGATGAATTCTGAGGTCAAGGATACTCGAAAGTTTCTGGTCACCCCTTCCCCGCATCTCAAGGCGCCGTTCAACGTAAAGATGGTCATGTACATCGTGGTTATTGCCCTGCTGCCGGCTCTTGGCGGCGCTATCCACTTCTTCGGATTCTACTCCCTCTGGCTGGTTTTGGTCTCTGTCGCCACCGCGGTGCTTGCCGAGTTCCTTGCAAACCTTGCATTCAAGCGGCCGCTTGAAACGTGTCTTGACGGCTCGGCAATAATTACCGGGATGCTTTTGGCCTATAACCTGCCGCCTACCGCGCCCTTGTGGATGCCTGTGGTGGGCTCGGCGTTCGCGATCATTATCGTGAAAGCCTTGTTCGGCGGCCTGGGTCACAACTTCCTTAACCCTGCCCTTGCCGGCCGCGCGTTCCTCATGGCGTCCTGGCCTGGCAAGATGACCTCGGGCTGGATATTGAGGGAGGGATTAGGGACTACCTCCGGCATCCAGGTAGACGTCTTCTCAGGGGCCACTCCGCTGGGAGTTGTCCAGAAGCTCAAAGACATCAGCGATTCCGCCCTCGCCGAAACCACCAAGTCGGCACTCAACGACCCCTCGATGCTCAAGAGCCTTTTCTTCGGAAACGTGGGCGGGGTGCTTGGCGAGACCTCGGTGCTCTTACTCCTTATCCCGGCGATAATACTGATTGCTATCCGGGTAATAGACTGGCGCATCCCGCTTGCCTACCTCGGCACCGTGGCTTTGGGGACGCTCATCGCATGGCTGTTTAAGGCGACTCCGGTCACACCTATCTTTCATCTTTTATCCGGCGGGCTCATGCTTGGCGCCCTGTTCATGGCAACGGATTACGCCACCACACCTGTGACTCCTTTGGGGCTTTGGATATTCGGCATAGGGTGCGGGGTATTGACAGTGCTCATCCGATTGTGGGGAGGCTATCCTGAGGGGGTAAGCTACTCGATCCTTTTAATGAACGTTGTAACACCCTTTATCGACCGCTACACCAGGCCGCGCATCCTTGGTGAGAGTGCGGCAAAGAAGGAGCGAAAATGAGGCTTGAGGTCAAGATGGTTCTTGTACTTATGGGGGTGGCGCTTGGCTCCGCCGGTCTGTTGGGATTGGTGTTCGGTGTTACCGCGCCGGTGATCGTAGCCCAGAAGGAAGCCGCCCGCCAGGATGCTCTGGCCATGCTTTTACCAGAGGCTGAACGTTTCGAGCCTGACACCTTGATATCCGACGGCGACACCAGCATCATCTATCACGCCTACGATGAGAAGGAGACAAAGGTGGGCATCGTCTTTACCGTTGCGCCTAAGGGCTACGCCGGGCCGATAGAGACCATGGTCGGTCTGCATGTGGACTCAACTGTATCCGCCATCCGCATCGCCTCTGCGGCTGAAGGTCTCAAGGAAACACCTGGCCTTGGCGCTCGCGTGCTGGAGGATACGTTCCGCAACCAGTTCAAGGGCCTTAAACATGACGATCTCTATCTTGCCAAGGAGGGCGGCAAGATAGATGCGATAACAGCGGCAACCGTTTCCTCCAACGCGATTACCTCAGGGGTTCGCCAAGGCGTGGAGCGCTACATCTGCTACCTCGTGGAAGGAGCGGTGGGGGAAGCAGAGCCCTCGCCTTCGGTCACCGATTCCCTGCCTGGCAAAACCTCCAAAAAATCTGAACTTACCGAACGAATCTTGACTGCATCCGGCTACGTGGGAGAGTTCAAGGTAATCGTAAGGCTTGATGAGAAGGGCAAGATCGCCGAGATCGAGATACCCAAGGAGGATTTTGAGGAAACCTTCGGGATCGGCTCGCTCTGCCGCGAGAAAGAGTTCCTTGAGCGGTTTGTAGGCCTTGCAAGCGCTGCGGAGGTCAAAGCAGTAGACGCCGTCTCCGGCGCAACCGTTACCTCCGAGGCTGTCAAAGACGCAGTGGCAAAGGTCTTCGCTCCTTAATCTGGATCAAACACAACCTGTCTCAGAGATCAGCCTGAACTTCATTGTAAGTGGTTGCGATCTTAAAGCAAGAGAAAATTCGCCACCACCAGCCCGCAGGCTGCAAGAACCCCTAATATCGCAAGTCAGTGACGATCACTTGCTTCCCGGACCCCAGTCAGGATCGGCATAAACCTTTGCATCGGTAAGTCTTCCCACCTCGCTTCCTGTTATAACAGTTCCTGCCTCTTCCTTGAATTCCCAGACGTAAAGATCGGCGTGACGGGGTGCAGTGCCCAGGAGAAGGGTGTCACCTGTTGGAGAAGCGGTTATGTAGGAGTAACTTTTAAACCAGTCCTTGGAGATAGGGATGATCTGAACCTCCGGCTGAGTCTCATCGTAGCGTATGACGTAGACGGTTCCAATCTTGCCTTCGCTTTCTTTAACCGCAAAGATCCATCTTCCGTCGTGCGACCAGCAGAGATCGATCCAGCTCCCTATGGGGAGGGGGTCTTTAAGGGAACCGGTAAGAAGCCGGTAGTCACTTCCATCCCTGTTCACAAGGCCTATATCCGCGCGCGGCACTGGTATCGGGCCAGCTGGCGTATCCTTTTCATACGTGCCCAGATTTATAAACGCGATAACCTCGCCATCCGGGGAAAAGGCAGGCGCCATAGCCTTGGTGAAGAGGATGCTATCCACCGCCTCGCTTTCGGTCTTCCTGTCGGTAAAGAGTGTAGAGATTTTCTCTTCATCGGCCTTCAAGATGGATATACGGCTGGATGTGGTAAATACCAACTCCGGTGCGGTGGGTGAGCCGTCAAGCCATTGAGGGGCTGGGACCTCATAGTGGGTCAGCTCATTCCCGCTGCGATCCGTTATATATAAGTAGGGAGGATAGTCCGGCTTTTGGCGACTCAGGAACGCAATCTTCTCGCTCGCTCCGATAAGGGTGGGAGACCATATTCCCTGCATGCTGTCTTCAAGTGGGGTAATGGATGCTACGAGCTCACCCGTATCGTCGAGCACGTAGATTACCGAGACGGTGTCCGTCGTGAGGATATAGGAGGCTCTGTCGCCCCAATCGACCTCGTCCCTGCCGCAGAAGACCCCGGCCAGCAGCAGAAAGGCAAACACACATGCAACCATCCAACCTTTCTTAAACATCGAAACCTCCTTGATTGGATAGTCTAGGTGAACCGCAAGGGATGTCAATAGTTGACACGGGGCAAAGTTTGGTTATCTTTAGGTAAATTTAAGGAGGCTTATGCGTTTTTCAAGTTTTGTTAAGTTTGTTAGCGTGGGAGCTTTCCTGTGGGCTGTTTGTGCCCTAGCCCAGACCTATAGGGTGGATCAGATACTTTCAAAACACATGAAGGCGATGGGCGGCTCTGCGGTAATCTCTCATCTGGCCTCAGTGGTGCGCGAGGCGCGCGTGGAGGCCGGTGGACTGAAAGGCACATCCACCACCTGGATACTTCCGCCGAACCGGACCCGCAACCGCATAAAGATGGGGGTGCTCGATCAGACCTCGTGTTTTGACGGGGAGTATCAGTGGACGATAGACGCCAACGGTGTGCTTTCGATCGGGGATGAGGAGGCTCGTAAAGCCGGACTTACCGAGGCACTCATTGACGGCCTGAGCTACATGTTCCCCGACTCGACCCTGAGGGTGCGCTACCTTGGCCGCGAGGGTGAGTTGGGCCGCAGCTTCCTCGTGCTCCAGATGCTGCCGCAAGACGGGGTTCCTGCAAAGCTCTGGATAGACGAGCAGACCTGGCTTCTGGCCAAAACCGAACTTACCTCAGGCGGACTCACCACTATCCGGGAATACTCAGACTACTCTGAGGTCGAAGGGCTTATGGTTCCGCACCGCATTCGCATGCAGATCCCCCAGATGCAGCAGGGGTTCGATTTTTTTGTTCACACCGTGAAGGTCAACGGGTATGTTGACGAGCGGCTTTTCTTGCGCAAGGAGCGGCCTGTCCACGGCTACGTTATAGCCGCAGGCAAGAAGACAGCCCCGATCGGCTTTGAGTTCTTAAACGACCACATCTACCTCAAGGGCTTTATAAATGGAGAAGGTCCCTTTGATTTCCTTCTGGACTCGGGTGCCGGTGCTTCAGTGATCGATGAGGGTCTTGCAAAAAGGCTTCACCTTGCACCGGCCGGTGAGTTCAAAGCAACCGGCGTGTGGGGCTTTGCCGGCATGTCGTTGGTGCAGGTTGACTCGATAAACCTCGAAGGGCTTGGGCTTTACGGTCAGGTCATCGTGGCGATGGGCCCCTCTGAACTCCTGACACGATACGCAGGTCTGCCCGTTGCTCTGATCCTCGGCTACGATTGTCTTTCCCGGTTCGCAACCGAGATCCGCTTCTCCGACGCTACCGTGACCTTCCACGAGGCTGAAGGATTCGCCGCACCTGCGGGCTACAGCTTCCTTTCCTGTTCATTCGGCTCCCGTGTTCCTGTTTTGCAAGCAAGCGTTGAGGATGTAAGGGGTCGGTTCATACTTGATACCGGTTCAGGATCGTCTATCGATTGCTCTGAACCTTTTATCAAACGCACGGGCCTCAAAAAGGGACGCAGACTCTTCGAATCGGAACTCCACGGTTTCGGCGGCCCGGTTAAAATCCTGGTGGGCCGGGTCAAACACGTCTCAATAGGCCCTTATTTGATGGAAGATGCTTTGGTTGGCTTTGCCGAGGATGCCCGGTCAGGGGTGCTTTCCTCCGAGGAATACGACGGCATCATAGGCAACGAGGTGCTGCGTCGCTTCGACCTCATCTTTGACTACGCAGGCGAGCGTGTGGCCATAAAGCCCAACCCCTCGTTTGAAGAGCCCTTCCGCACCGCAAAGAGCGGGATGATACTTGAGCTCTCCGAGGACGGTCGGATAATCGTCACCCGCAGCGTTCCTTACACACCCGCTGATGAGGCCCAGATAGAGCCTGGCTCGGAGCTCCTGGAGGTTGATGGATTCAAGGCGCGCGAGCTTGGCCTTGGCGGTATCCGCGAGATAATGCGTGGCCCAGACGGCACCGAGGTCCAGATCAAGCTGCTTTATAATAACGAAGTTCGGGCAGCGACCCTTAAGCTGCGAACCTACTACTGATGAAAGTTGAAAGTAAGGAGGTCATGAAAATCCTCCCGATGCACTGAGGATTGACATAGGCCCTTAATCCGCCTAGAATAATTCGTGATCGTTCTGCTGTCGCTTTTATTCCTGCAGCCCTCTTTGCCTGAGGACATAACCATCATCTCCGCAACTGGAGATACCCTGTTCTTTAACGAGCTTGCCGATGCGCTCATGGACTACAACGTAATCTTCGTTGGCGAGCGGCACGACGCAAAAGCCGCACATGAAGCGGAGCTTGCAATCCTTACCGCCCTTGCCGGGAGAGACTCAAACCTGGTGCTTGCACTTGAGATGTTTGAAGCCGACGTAGAAGAGGTGTTGTACGCCTACCTGGTCGGAGACATCTCCGAGGATTCCTTCCTTGCGGCCTCCCGTCCCTGGCCCAACTACCAGACAGACTACCGGCCACTCGTGGAGTTTGCCAAGGGGAATAAGATTTCTGTCGTTGCCGCCAACGTTCCGCGCCGCGCTGCAGCGGCGGTGGCGCAGGCAGGAGAGGTCTCACATGAAGTCATGGGAGTAGACAGCGTCTTTATGCCTGACACTTTTCATCTGGACTCCGAGGAATACTACGAGCGTTTTTCCGCCACCATGCAGGCGATGCCTCACGGCGGCCCCATGGGGAAGATGAACGTTGACGCTCTCTACAAGGCACAGGTTCTCAAGGACGCGGTAATGGCCGCCTCACTTGAGCCCTGGCTCGATCACCGCATACTCTTCTTCTGCGGACGCTTCCATGCAGATCACCATCTGGGTATCCCCTATCAGTTACACAAGAATCATCCTGACTTCAAGATAGCGGTGGTTGCCTTGGCCCCGGCGTCCGAGAAGCTTTCTCTTAAGGATCGCTCCGGGATAGCGGACTTCCTGTGGATATACTCACCCCAGCCGTCTGCAAAGCAGCCGGCCGGGGACCCCGAAAAGAACTGATCGATCACCTGGAAGCTGCCCCTCCCGCGGATCCTGTGATCTCTTTACCCCCTCGAGGTAAAAGATTTGACAGATCAGCGAGCTTGTCTGTTCAAAAGTCTGTTCCAACCCGAAAGCTTGTAATTTGCGATCTTTCGTTGCTGTGCAACGAAAGGAGCATCGTTCCCATTGACACATCTAAGGTAAGGAGTATTATAATTACATGCTGAGAGTCAAGGACTGCATGGACAAAGACCCAAAGGTGATAGCGCCCCAGGCCAGTCTGCGTGAAGCTATCGAGCTGATGCTTGCCGAGCGTGTTGACGGTCTGGCGGTGGTAGACGAGGATCGTCATTCGCTTGGTCTTATCACTTTGGGCTATCTGCTGCGTGGGTTCATGCCTGCCCACCTCAGCCACTGCCCGGAGAGGATGCTGGAGGAGCTGGAAGCGGTTAACATCCAGGCGTTCTTCGGTCCGACAAGTGGACTCTTCCTGGTGGCAGACTTCTTTAAGGACGACGTTAAGCCGGTATCGCCAGAAGATTCCCTGATGCTGGCCGCGGCCGAGATGCACCGTCAGGAGCTTTTTATGCTGCCGGTGGTCGAGGAGAACAAGCTGGCAGGCATGATCTCCCGACGCGACGTCATGCAGGCATTCTTTGACAGATCCTCCTTTTCTCCTTCGGAGAAAAGATCAGAAGAATAGATCTCTAAGCCTGCCTCTCCATATCACTTGAGCATAAGTAGTCGGGATTTTGTGATCTTTTGTTGCTAGGCAACAAAAGGAGCATTTAATCTCGGGGTCCCCCCGGCGTCACCTGTCCTGCCGTCCAGGATGTGAAGCAACGACGTGGGGTGACTAGTCTTCCCGGGGCAGGATGCGGACCGAGTCCTTCGCAATCTTCTCTACCGCATCGCTCACCTCCTCCTCACTCACTATCCCGTCGTTTAAGAGCTCCTGCAGCCGCTTCTCGTTCACCATGGTGACCTTATCCCAGAATCCCAGCCTTTCCAGCAAGGGCTTCAGCTTCGCCTGATTGATCTTGAAATGCGTGTTTATTTGCAGCCGTGCCGATCCCTTGGTGGTGAGTATCTTATGTTCACCGCGTCGGTTCATCTCCTCTAATATCTGTTTCTTTACCTGCTCCATCTGTTTTTCAATCTCTGCACGGTCCGCGCGCAGATCAAGGTAGCGGCTGATAGCAGGCTCAAGGTCCTCAGAAAGGGCCTCGAATTCCTGCTCCGCAGGCGGTTCTAGAGGCTCGTAGCCGGAGAAGTAAAGATAAACAGCTGTCCGGGAGGCTATGAAGTCGGCGATGTGCAGGCTCCACTCCAATGGTTTCTTGGGCATGCGTAAGGGCTGCGGTCCCCAAAGCCCCTGATGGCACTCAATGGCGTTCATGATCTCGTCAAAGTAAGGGGTCTCTGATGCCAGATCCTTCAGCTGATGGCGGACGATCAGAGGGTGATCGGCTTCAGTTCGATCCTCATCCACCAGTCCGTTCTTGAATGAGTCGTGCAGGATCGTTGCAGCACGTAATACGTCAAGCTTTGCCCCGTCTATCTTGAATACCTTGGCGATCTCTGTGGCGAGATAGACTGCTCGCCTGGTATGCAGGACAAGACCGCCCTCGCCCAGGGTATCCAGAGGATGGAAGCGACCCGAGGCGGAGGCCGGCACGTGCCAGAAGTAGGAGGGCACCCGCTCAAGCGCCTTGGTCACAAACAGACGAATCGAGGGGTCCTGGATCTGTGCCAGCTCCTCGTCGAGATTAAATTGCCGCTCTGCGTTCATAAGCTTAATGTTAGGGAGGATTGGGCGTTTGTCAAACCCTTGCTTCTTGTATTCAAAGAAAACGTGGGGCTTGACTCCACGTTTAAAACTGGGATAGATTTACTCCTCGATGCCGGGCCCTTTGATGAGTCTGGTTTCGCCTTCAAAAGTATAGATTGTTGTATCTTCTACTGCTGGGATTTTCATCATCATCCAAAGGGTAGTCATCACGACTCCTTCATCCCAAGCCCAGTATTGGAAGTTCTCGTATTCGTCGAAGTCCTCTACCCATTCAGGCATGACTTCGATCTTAAGACAGTCAGTATAACCATTGGCTTCTACATCATCTTCTATGACGTTGTAATATGTTCTATGAGTATCGGCCGAATCCGCTACGGTATAAATCTCCCAGGCATCGCCTAGTTCAGGTATCGATGGGAATACAGTTCCAGTCTCCGAATCACTTATCTCATCGTAGATGTAGGCGGAATCTTGACCTACGTGCGAATAGGAAAACGCTGGCGGGCCTTCGCTAGAGATGGTTCTGATCTCCCAAACCGGCAGTGGATTGGAGCCAGTTAATTCAGTTTCCCGTATTACCTCTGATACGTAAGTAAAAGTATCCGTCCAGGAAGTATCTTCCATGGGAAAATCATCTGGATAGTCGATCTCATCGTTTGTTATTGTCTCGTAGTTCCATGTCTTGCCTTCTTCATAGGGAAAGTAGGGAGACGAACCCGCGCCCATGGGTTCAAGGATTTTACTTTCTCCTGTGTTCCTTATTCCTCCAAACTCATCCTGGCAGGCGATGAATCCTACCGCAAGGATGAGTGCGACTGCAATCAAGAGTGCTTTTTTCATAACTTGTCCTCCTTAACTTATGTATGTTTATGGCCCTAGTTGTAGGATTCCCTAATCGAGAATTCTAAAATGTATTCGTCCTTTTCTGTGCCGTATTCATCGACTCCCTTGAAATATGTGTAAACCATACCTACGTCACGGGCCCAGTATTCGGTAAGCTCATAATCACTCCAGTAATCGTCCATACTACATTCGATCTTCAAACACTTCCTGTAATCAAGGATTTTCTCATCATCGGCTACGACTTCATACTTCATATACGCATACCACAAGAGATTGAAACCTTCCCATTGGTCTCCAACTTCCGGAATCGATGGTCCAACCAGGAGAGCAGTATCGTCAGTGTAATCTAGATAAAAGTATACAGAATCCGGCTCTATTCTGATAAAGAACACTGAGGTGTCCACATCTCGGTATCCATCCGTGTCCTCATAATCCAAAATCTGATAGACTTCACAGAACTTACTCTCTTTGTATTCGATTTCGCTGATCACCTTCTTGGTCATAGTTCCACTAAGGGTATCGTATTCGTTGTCTTCAGGATACTCCGTGTCAGTGTAGGAGTACGTGGCCAATAAATCATATACCCACTCGCTGTTTTCGGTGTAAGGGAAGTAAGTGTATTCATCTATCCTGTTGCAGCCTAACCCCAGGATTAGGGTAGAGGTAATCACAGCTGGCAAGATTTTTTTCATACCTTATCCTCCTCGGTTTGGGTATAGTATGCATTCAAATGAGAATTTGTCAACCGGTGAGGATGTTATGAGAATCGTTTGATTTCTTCAGGGTCCCCACAGATTTGTTTTGCAAATCTGTGGGGCACAAAAAACGCGGGGCTTGCGCCCCGCGTTACAATCTTTGGGATAATTACTTGGTGAAGTCGATCAATACGGTGGTAGCATCAATCGTTGAATAGAGGGAACCTTCAACGACCGTTTCGGTTGCGTACCAGCCTTTGATCTTACCAAAATCCTTATCCCACCAATCGTTGGCGCCGAGATAGGTCATACCTTCAATCTCAGGATATGTAACCTTGATCTTGGCTGCACCTTTGTAGGTTTCTTCACCGATGGTGACATCCTCGGTGCCATCGTCCGCGAAAGTGATATTATTGGCCGTGTCGAAAGGCATGGTCCAGCTGTCGAGAGCATACGGTATGGAATAATAGGGTTCGGTGTCCGCTTTGGTGTTGTAGAAGTCTACTTCGTCGTTATCCTTGTCGAAGGCCATATAGCTGTAGAAGGTATCGGTTTTGAACTCCCATACAACGGTGCCGTCGTCGAGTTCGGTTTCGCCCACACATTCGGTGGTGTAGTCGGTGACTGTGGTATCATCCGTTACGGTCCAGACATCCTCAACAGCATCGTATGTTGAGTCGTGCTTAATAGTGGTGGTTTCATACGTAGAGGTGGCGCCTTCCTTTACGCGGAAGTAATCAACGCCTGGTTTGAAGAGGTCGCAGCCCGCAAAGCCCATCACGAGCGCTACAGCCATCACGGCTAACAAAGCTTTCTTCATTCGTAGCCTCCTTTAGCTTTGATAATGCAGAAAGTTTATTGATTATCCGGACTTTGTCAACCCCCCCCCCGCATTGCCTCATCAAAAATCAACTCGAAATTGGGATCGTTGCCTCACGTGAAAATCTACTCCAACTGAATTATAAACAAAAACGCGGGGCCTGCGCCCCGCGTTTTTGACATCTGATCCGTTACTCCTCGGGGAGGGTATCGGGAACTACGATATGGAGGGTGTCCTCTGATTCCAGCTCGTTCTCGCCGAGGACGGCTTTAGCGGTGATATAAACACCTTCGGTATCCACAGCCTCAGCTTTCCACGAGGTGCTGTACACGCCTTCAGTGCCTTCAGTTACCTCTACATCGATTCCGGAGAACACTACTTTGTCAACCTCTGCCGGGTCGGTAGTTGCCTTTATCTCGAGTGAATCCCCGAAAGCAACTTCCTGATCACCAGTAGGGCTCAGTGTAACCGAAACGATTTCGTCCTTTTCGCACTTCAGTGCGGCAAAACCCAGTACCAGTAAGACAGCCATTGCGGCTAGCAGTGCTTTTTTCATCACGTAACCTCCTTAGGATTTAAAGCATTAAAGTTTATTGACTATTTGGGGGTTGTCAAGCCCTCAGAGAGTTCGTCAATATTATAGTTTTAGGTCGAAAGAAGGGTTTTATCCTTGACATCCTCGCCTGAGACGGGTAGGATGCATCCAGCGATATGCAGGAGGACGGATCAAGTGAAGACGGCTACTCCATTGAGTAGAAGGTGGAACCACCGCTGTAGACCGATGGGAAAGAACGTAAGTTGCCGCTAGGAGATAAGGAAATCCTATTTTCTAAGGACGGGAGATTATTAAGGCCCCGCACTTATGTCTTTGCGTGGACCCCGAATAAACACCCCACGTGGCTGGCAAGACTTGACAGGCTCTTTCTGATGATTAGGATAGGAGACAACAAGGAGGTCTGATGAAGATCGTAAAAAGAGTTCTACCTGTCCTTTTGATCGCCCTGGCCCTGGCGGGCTGCGATCTCTTGAAGAAAGCGCTCACCAAGGGTATAGCGCATACCGCCTCACGCATCAACTCCATCCAGGCCGTTGGCGCGTCCAAGGAGTTTGCGTTTGTTGACATCGAGTACGTATTTACCGGAACCGGCGTAGCGGACGAGCGGGCGGTGTTCAGCCGAGAGGGCTCGGATGCTCGGGATACGGTGGAGATTGAGCTCCAAGGGACCATCTACACCGATGTGGACACCCTCACTCCGAATACCCGCTATACCTATACCCTGTGGCTGCTTGACGGCGAAGATCTGGAAGAGTACGACGAGGTGACGGTCAAGACCCTGCCCGTGATCGAGATTGTTACTCCCGCTGATAATCTTACCGCTGATGCCGTTGAGTTAACGTGGAAGAAACTTACTTACGAAGGAGAAGATTACCTCACTTATGAAGTGGCCATTTACGACGGAGAGGGGATAGACCTTGCCGATCTAGATCTTGAAGCGCTGCTTGAGCTCACCGATCCGGTGGAAGACCCCACTGAGGTTGTCCTAGATGCCTCTGATACCGAGGGCTCCCACACCTTTGGTGTTTCCCCGCCAGCACTCGCCAAGGCCTACGTGGTTAAGGTCACCACCAAGCGAGGGATCGGCGACAAACTCTCCAACAAATCAACCGCGATAAAGCCCTTCTTGTGGCTAGAGTAATACTTTAATCGAACTATCTTACAGAACTACGCCCCCTCCGAGGGGGCGTTGGTTTAACATCTCAGGGTTCTTTTCGCTTCTTGCGATTAGCAACCAGTGAGAGGACTACCGCTAGTCCTACCAATCCCAGGGCCGCAAAGGTGATCCATACGCCTGCAGTCTGGTAAGGGGAGCGGAACCGGAAGACAACCTGGTGTTGGCCGGGCTCTAACGTGACCGCACGCAGGGTGTAGTCCGCGCGGTAGACCTTCTGCTCGACCCCGTCCACCCACGCCCTGTAATATGGATACCAGTTCTCCGAGAGCACAAGCACCGAATGGCGTTTAACGTCGGCGGCGATCTCGATCACGTTCGGTTCATACCTCGTGATTTGCACCTGGCCCGGTGAGGTTGTATCTGAGGAGGGTCGCCAGCCTTCGGGTTTCTCTTCAAGTATCACGGTTTTAAGTGGATCGAAATTCACTCGTTTCATCCGAGTCAGGATAGCTTCGTTCTCGCCGATCACCTCAACGTCGGTAGCGAGCCATGCTCTGGAGTGCTGTCCGTAATTGCGGTAGATTGCGTAGCGCTGTCCTGCATAGACCGGACGGAAGGAGCTGCGTGTGGTGTCAATCCACGGGGCAAGTTCTGCGTGCAGCGCCATTATGGTCTGCTGGTCCTTGGGGCTGTAGGCTGCAAGTTGGCTGGTATCGGGGAGTCGTAGCGCAATAAGATAGCCTACATCCAGCATGGTCAAAAACGCTGGGTAGCGCAGGTTGCGCGGATTGCGGAACATGATTGTGCGAGGCTCGCCGGGAACGTCTATGAACTCCTGATATCGCCCGAGCTGGTTTCCGTGATATCCGCCCACCGACTGGATGTGATAGAGCATGAGGTAGTCGTCGTTGCGATAGAGATCCTGGCCGCGGAACTGTAAAGGGAATACGCGAAAGACGCCTTTTTCTCTTTTAAGGAACGATACCACCTCGTCCGGGGCGTAGAACTCGCCTGCGGAGACGGGGTTGCCTGTCTGATCCCTTACCACGTTGACGAAGTGGCGGTCAACCAGCCACAGATCAATAAACACAACAGCAGCAAGGATTACTCCCCACAGCCATCGGAGTTTGCGCAGCTTCCTCCAGAGAAGGATGACAGCAAGTCCCAAGCCGGTAAAGAGTAAGCCCAGCCAGAATCCGCCGGCGGCGTTAGGGAGGTTGTCACGCATTTTAGAAAGCAAAGCACCTGCTCGCGCACCGCCCTGTGCCTTGATAAGGCCTCCTTTTGCAAGCGATGCCACGAAGTTGCCGAAGCCCTGCGGGGCAAGAGAGGACCACAACCCGAAGATCAATAAAAGCCCGGCCACTACTATGAAGACAATGGTAGCTGTATCCGCCCTTCTCTTTTTGTCTTTGGGTAACTTAAGCGGCCTCTCTAAAGCGGCCTCGAGACCAAGCGCGGCCAAAACCACCGCCGAGAACGAGACGGTAAAGAAGATCATCGCCGGTGCGCGGAAGCTCGATAGCATCGGGAAGATGGTGTATGGGATGCGGTAGAAGGGTGTGTTTCCGCCAAGCGCCATCAGTATGGCGAAGATTGAAAAACCGGTAAAGAACTTCGTCTCCCTGCGTCTCCATGCAAGGATTATCCCAATGATGGCCAGCGCCAGGATGATGATCCCGAAATACTCGGAGTGCTGCTTGAACGCGTTGGCCCCCCAGTAGTTTCCCAGGATCCCGGAGAAGCGTGGATTAAAAAGATCAAAAAGCTCGGCTCGGGGCAATGACCACGAGGTGTTCCACTCCCAGCCGCGTCCGCCGGCTCCACGCGGGGAGAGACCCAGGTAGCTGAGCGCGGGAAGGAACTGGATTGCAGAGATGGCAAAACCCAGAGCAAGAGAGCCGAAGGACAGCCCCGCACTCTTAGCGGCAAACCCCCAACGCTTCCTTTTGAAGCCCAGAACGAAGAAGCGGAAGATGATATAGAAGGCCATCATCATCAAAAGGTAGTAGGTCATCTGGACGTGTGGCGAGAGCAGCGCCAGGCCTATCACCAGACCCAGCAAAGCAAAATACATCAACCTCCGTTTTGTCTGTGGATTAAAAGCCTTCTGTATCATAAAGAGTCCTGCGGGCAGGAACGATGCGACTATCACCTTTCCGTCGTGCCCTGCATCCACCAAAGAAACGATAACGCAGGTGAACATGTAAGCCACCGCCCCCACAAGCGCCACCGGTTTTTTGCAATCGAGGGTCCGCAAGAATCCGTAGGTGAAGATGCCGGCAACGATGATCTGCAAGACAAACACAAGCGCCATCACCGTGCCAACCGGCAGGATCGTCCGCAGCAGTGCGGTTATATAGAACGCATCTCCGTGGAACGCGTCGATGTAGGGCAGGCCTCCGAAGATGTAGGGGTTCCATAAAGGAAACTGGCCTGTTGCCCTTAAGCTCTCCTGGACAAAGCTCTTGAACATGTAGCCTGATATGAGCTGGTCTGAGCCGTGTATCAGATGTCCTCTTGCCAGGGTGTTGGCGAAGAGCAAAAACACAAGGATGCTTAATCCCAGAAGTATCCATCCCCAGCCTATCTCGATCCTGGCAGGGGTTGTTTTTTTAGCTTCCGGCCTTGCCGGTTTGCGAGACTTTTTTGCTGCCATTGCGCCTCCGCACAAAGATAACGGAAATTAGAACAAAAGTCAACTCTGCTGCCGTAAACCAAAGCCTCTGGCCGAAAGAGAGGGCAACCGCTACACCTGATCCTACTAGACTTGAAAGGAAAAGAGCGAGCAATCCCTCGCGCACACCCAATCCGCCGGGAACGAATATCGCCAGAAGTCCAACTATGTATGCCGCGGCAAAACCACCGGTTACTACCACCCAGTCGCTCAGGGGCAATGGATTCACCGATGCAAGAAATAGATAGAACGCGGTGCCGTAGAGAAGCCAGCTCACTAGATATAGAAGAAAAAATCCCAGAAGTCCGGGATAGGAGAGCTCAAAGCGTATAGGCTCTCTTTTGAGAAGCCTAAGGATCCAATTGGTTATCCGCTCGATGATGCGGGGATGAAGCAGTCCAAGAATCACGGCAATCGGTAAGAGCAGCCACCACAAGGAGATGGAGCGAATCCCCAACCTTGCAAGCAGCGGGGCGAGCATGCGCTCCTGCTCCACAAAAAGTGCTGCAAAAGTTAAGAGGATTCCTGAGAGCACCGCAAGTATCTGAGCGAGTACTGCGGCCCACACCCCGGCCTCGGCGCGCACACCCTCCTTCCGTCCAAGATATACCATTCCCGCAACCTGCCAAACCTTGCCGGGCAGGTAGCGGCCCAGTGAGGACAGCGAGAATATCCTGAATGCTGAACCAAGGGATATGCGAGCACCCAGTCTTATAAGCAGCCAGCGCCAGAGAACGATCATGAAAAGAAGGGTTCCGGCGAGCAGCGCAAACGATGCTATAAGAAGCCAGGGGTTAAAGTGCCATGGGAAGTCGGCTACCTCGTGCCAGTTGCGGACGACCGTCCTTACAAGAAAGAACCCGATTGCGCCTATGGCCAGTATCTGGATGATCCAACGAATAATTTTTTTGAGGATTTTGGGGCTATCGGTTTTCTTCATCCGAGGATTCTTTTATATATGTTGAGGAGCCGGAGTGCTGCAGGGGCGGCAAGGAAGCGCTCCCTGGCTTTCATCTGTCCTCTTTTGGCCATCAACAGGGTCTTTCTTTCGTTATTATATAGCTCCTTGATCGCCTGTGCCAGGGCGTGCGGATCGTCCGGGGGGACAAGAACCCCGGTCTCCCCGGGTTGAATGATCTCGCGCTGCCCCCCTGAATCGGCACCGATCACCGCAATGCCGGCTAACTGGGCTTCAACCAGGACCACCCCAAAACCCTCTTCCACCGAGGGCAGAACCATCACCCCAGCTTCCCGGAGAATCCCTGCTAACTCGTGATGTGGTTTACGTCCAAGGAACTCGACCTTGCGGGCCATCCCCTCCTCTTTTGCCAACCCCTCCAGCCTGGCTCTCTCAGGACCGTCCCCTACCAGAGTAAGGTCAAGGTCTATTTTTCCTCTTGCAAGGATCCCCAAAGATCTCACTAACACGTCGAAACGTTTCTGCCGAGCAAGGTTTCCGATGCCGATTATCCTTCGAGTCAGCTTCTTCCTCGCCGAAGTAAGGAACATATCCGAGGCGGGCATGGGGAGCACAATGCTAGGAATTCCCCTTCCAACCAATCCCGAAACCCTATCCCTCAGATAAGATGAGACGGGCAGGATGAGCCGAACCCTTTTAAGCACCCAGCGGGCGAGCAATGACCCAAAAGGCAGTCCCTTAAGCACTCTAACGTCTGTGCCGTGAACACTCAAAAGAAGGGGAACTCTCGATGTGGCAAGGGCCGGGCGGGCCGCAACCCCTGCAGGAAGCAGCCAGTGCGCGTGCACGAGATCTATCTTCTCTTCCTCTACTATTCTTCTTGTTTCTCTCGCAAAGGCCTTAAGGAATGATGCAAGGAGCCTTAAGGACTTCACATGCTTGAGTGCGGCAAGCATCCTGCCCTCGTAGGCCAGGGTCTCATCCTTATCCGGTGCGTAGCGGAAGCGGCATATCTTTACCCCGTGACGTTTTTCTCGCTCGGCCAAGCCTGCGGCGTGAGGGCAGAGAACGTAAGGTTCAACCTCATCCTTCGCAAGCGCCCCTATAAGTTCCTCGATGAACGCACCCGAGGGGTCTGCGGCAAATCTCGGATAGTTGTGGGTAAGATAGAGAACCCGCATGGGGTGGGTCAGCGTCGCCGGCGCTTGGAAAACTCAATCTCTGCACGCAGCTGAGCAACCTGCTCGGCGAGGAAGCCGGCCATCAAAAGCAGCAGGCCCGCAACGATAAGAAGGATCACCAGGTAAAGAAGCGGCCGGAAACCAAGACCAGCGAAGATGCGCAGCCCGATTGCAACCAGCCCGGCGATTATGCCGAGACCTATGCTTGCGCCACCGAGTGTCCCAAACAAAAGCATCGGCTTGCGGGAGTAGCGCAAAAGGAAAGATACCGAGATAAGATCGAGCACCCCCAGAGGGACGCGCCAGAACCCGAACTTCGAGCGGCCGTGCATCCGAGGCCTGAGGGTAACGTCTACCTCCTCGATCCTCCAGCCGTCCTTGGCGGCAAGCACCACAAGGTAGCGGTGCCAGTCCTTGCGCAGGGATATATCCTCAACAACCTCGCGGCGGAACGCCTTCACCGAGTTCAAATCCCTTACATTGATCCGGAATAACAGCCTTGAGAGTGTGTTGTAGACCCCTGAGACAAAACGCTTCTTATAACGTCCAATCTTATGACCGGTGACCAGTTCAGCCCTTCCCTCAAGGATCGGCTCAACCAGTTTGGGGATGTCGGTTATCAAAAACTGTAAGTCTGCTGGGAAGAAGACAAAAACCTCGCCCTTTGCTTCTTCAAATCCAGTCTCGAGTGCGCGGGTGACGCCGAAGTTCGCACGGTGCTTGAACACTCGCAGGAACGGGTGCTTTCGAGCAAGCCCCTTTGCCGCGGTATATGTTCCGTCGGTGCTGCCGTCGTCTATCAAAAGGACCTCGAAGCCGAAGTTCGCTTTCTCGGAAAGCTCTGCGAACCCACTCACAAGGAGCGGGATATTTTCTTCTTCGTTGCATGCGGGCACGATAACCGAAACTTTAGGCCTCTTCACAGTAAAAGTCTACCTTACAGAACAGGAAAGTCAAGCCGTCTATCCTCCTTTTCGCCTTCGGCAAAAGGATCACAACCCCGCACAATCTCATAATTGATTGGGATGTTAAGTTCTCAGGCGTGATGCAGGAGTTAAGGTTTTCTGTAACCCAGATTCACTAAATGGACATCCGGGCGGGGGACTTGGCGGCCTCTGTTTTTGCAAATCGCGCATATACGTGGAATGTAACAGAAAGGGCAGGTGGCACACAACTTGCTATATCTCGATAAGGATAACAGGTTCTTTGGACAACCTGAACGGGGTATGTGTTGTTCTGGATTCCCGCTGGGGGTCTTGACAAGCACGGAAAAAACCCTATACTTCAGAACAAGGAAACGACTAAACTGTGAAAAGGAGGTGAAACGTAAATAGACCAAGCAAAGGGCGACAATTAGAGGAAAAAACCCTTGTGTATAAAACAACCTTTTCAAGGAGGAACAAACAATGAGTAAAAAGCTTTTTGCGGTAGCGCTAATCCTCAGCTTTGCGGCGGTGGCCTTTGCAGCTAATGCAGATACATACGTCGTTGGTGGGGATAAGGTGCTCCGCTCTTCTGATGCGAGGGAGACAACGCCCGTAGAGGGCGGCAGCGTGAGCTGGGTCTCTCCCCCGAAGGCGATCCCCAACGGTTGGTACTGGATGTATGACAACACCGAGCCAGGCCCTCCGTTTGGCGCACCAGCTATCCCTGGGTTGCCTTGGTTTGAGGACATTACTGCTAGCGGCTCCAAGATTGCTCCATACAACGACGACCCCTACAAGTACACCATGCCTGACTCCTTCTGGTACTACGACAACTGGTATACGAATGAGAAACCCAACTACCTCTACATCTCCCCTGACGGCTGGGTCAGCTTCGATCCGGCCGCGAAGGACGGCTCCCCCACTCCTCCGTCGGTCAACCCGCCCTTCCCGGTTTCCGATGCCCCCAACGCGATTATTGCACCGCTCTGGCAGGATATGAACCCGACCCAGGGCGGCGATCCTGACAACCGTGTGTACTATAGGTATACTGCGATGCCCAATGAGCTGATCGTCCAGTGGTACGATACCGAGGGTAATGACAACACCAACACCTACGACTTCGAGCTTAAGCTTAATCTGGGCGGTCAGATGTTGCTCATGACCGAGGGCGCGTGCGGCATAGTATTTTCCTTCCACTTCATCCACTTCCTGTACAACACCTCGAGTGATGGCTGGACAGCTGACAACGGCAAGACCGGTATCGAGGACTATACCGGTGAGCACGGCATATACTACCAGGGTACCATTGCCAATGGCCGCAGGATCCGTGCGGGTTACAAGCGCATCTTCAAGTACGACGTGAAGGTGACTCGGTTCCTTTCACCGGGCGAGACGGTCCTTCGCTGGACTGAGATCGAGCCGAAGGTAGAGGTTAGTAACGTCGGCGCGGAAACCGAGCACTTCTCGGTTACCATAGACATCTATGACCTAACCAATGACGAGCGGGTCTACAACCACACCGTGTCCGGTTTCGACCTTCTGCCTGGCGAGTACGACACCCTTGTTGGGCCGTGCTGGACACCTGGCGAGATGACCGTGCCTGATACTCACAGTTACCTTAAGGTTGCCTACACCATGCTCGGTCGCGACAGCTGCAGGCATAACGATACCCTAGCTGAGGTCGCCATAGTTCACTGCGATGGGTGGATGAGCATCTACAACTGGAACTACGCCGACTTTCCCAACGCTATTGCCTTCCGCGTCTTGCGCTGTGCCACCTCCTACGACACGGACAAGGGCACGTACGTGCTGGGTGGACGCGTCTGGCTGGGCTGGTGGGATGACGAATGGCCGATGTACAGCGATGTTCCGCCGCGTATTGAGGTCTGGGCAGCCGAGAACGGCTGCGGCGGCGTTGAAGACGGCTCCTACGCTCTGGGCGGTGGAAACTACCCCAATCCTGCCGAGGCGCGTAAGTGGCACAGTATTATCTTCGACGATCCCATCTGGGTTCCCACAGCCGATCCTGGCAACTTCTGGATAGCTGCCGCCAACTCTACCGAGCCCGGAGCGCCTGTGTTCATGGGCTGGCTCCCTTACTGGGGTATGTCTCCCGAGGCGGATCCCTCTGCCTGCTACAACATGGGCTACCACCCAAGCCGGTCCGCTGCCTGGGAAGGTGAGTCCGGTGGTCCCTCCTTGAACTTCTACTGGGGCGGCTGGCCCTACCAGCCCTACCACACGCATCCTATAGAGCCACTCGTGCACCTTGGTTTCCGGCCTCTGCCTGCACCTCCCTGCTACTACGATGATCCGCATGACCTGACCTGCTACCGCATGGAAGATCCATCAGGTGACTACGTCGAGGCCGACGTTGCTATCACTCCGAAGCTCGCGATTGCCAACATCGGCAAACAGGCGGAGCCTGATGCAGGCTTCTTCGATGTCCAGTTCATCGTCGTTGACGAGCAGACCTCTGACACCGCCTTTAACGAGATCTCCCTGATGGGCGGGCCCTTTGAGCCGGGGGACACCATGTTCGGGACCACCACGCCGTGGATGCCTGAAGGCCTCTGCAATGATAGTCTTCCCTTCGTCTACTACGAGCTGATCGGTCTGGTGCGCCTGGGTGAGGTTGGTCCTGATCTCACCGACCACTGCCCGTACAACGACACCGTTCGTCGCAACGTGACCTGCCTCTTGTCGCACGACGTCGGCGTGATCGATATGACCTGGCCTGAGCCTCCGGACAGCCTTGACTGGTACCACGAGGGCAGCGATATCACGGTTACGGCTACGGTTGAGAACTTCGGGTTCAACGCGGAGCACGACGTCGAGGTACGCCTTGAGGTTCGCGACCTTGACGACAACAACGTGGAGCTCTGGCACGCCCTGAAGTCGATCGTCTTCCTCGACTGGCGCGGCAACGCCCCTGGCAACCCATACACCATTGACGTCATCTTCCCGACCTACGTCGTGGAAACCGAGAATCATTACCAGGCTCTCGAGTGCCGCACCGAGCTGATTGACGACGACTGCCCCGAGGACGACTTCGAGATTCGCAACATCAACTCCCCTGTCGGTATCGCAGAGACGCCTGCGGGTCTGCCGTTCGCTCTTGAGGCGATCACCCCGAATCCGTTCGTCGGCTCCACCACGATCTCCTTCGCGGTGCCTGCCACCGTCAACGTCAGCCTGAAGGTCTACGACATCACCGGTAAGCTCGTTACCACGCTCGTTAGCGGCAACCAGACCCCTGGTCGCCACGCAGTGACGTGGAACGGCACCGACGATCTCGGACGCAGTGTTGCGCAGGGCATCTACCTGGTCCGTATGGATGCCAAGGACTTCAGTGCTACCAAGAAGGTGGTACTCTACTAGGTCGAATTGAAAGATTAACCCCTGAGGGGAGCCGCTGGCTCCCCTCTTTTTTATTCGCCCAAGCCGAAACACACTTCTGTTTGGGGACCCCGGCCAATTGGTCCCCAAAGTTCTCCGCAATTAACTTTTTGTATAATTCCGATGCTGCCCCGATAGAAGCGGCTCAGGGAAGCGTTGAGGGGTAACGCTTTATATCCATACAGCCTGGCACGAAAATTGCTTAATATCTTAATGTAGGTTTCATAAGACTAAAGGAGGTGAGTATGAAAACCTTTCTTTGTGTTTTAGTGGGGGTGATGCTTTTCGGGAGCGTAGGTTACGGGGCACACGATCTGACCTGCTACGAGATGATAGAGCCTGCTGGCGATTACGTCGAGGCGGACTCTGCAATAACCCCCAAGCTGGGGATAGCCAACCTTGGCAATCAGGGTGAGCTTAATTTCCCCGTTGAGTTAATTGTAACTACTGATCATTACCCAGCTGAGACTGTCTTCGTTGACACCACGATTGTTGATTACATAGGGCCTTACCCGGACTCTATGGAGGTGGAACTGCCAGAATGGACGCCTGAGGGCAAGTGCGATGAGATGTACTCCTTTGTCGTTGACTACGAACTTGTTGGCATCGTGGGTTTGGACACAGACGAAGACTTGACTAACGACACCATCCGTCACAACGTAACCTGCCTGTTCTCACACGACGTCGGCGTGATCAATATGGAGTGGCCTGAGCCGCCTGACCGTTACGGCGAGGGCAGCAAGATCACGGTCACCGCCACGGTTGAGAACTTCGGCTTCCACGCGGAGCACGACGTCCATGTACGTCTGGAGATTCGTGACGCCGACTCCAACGACGTTGAGCTATGGCACGCACTCAAGAACATAAAGTTCCTGGACTGGCGCGGCAACGAGTCTGGCAACCCACACACCATTGACGTTTGCTTCCCGACCTACGACGTGCTCACCGAGCACCGCTTCTCGATAAGTTGCTGCACTGAGCTTGAGCGCGACGCGTGTCCTGAGAACGATTGCAAGGTAAGGTATCCACCCGCAATAGTTGAAGGAGCCGAGGCTTTTCCTGAGTGTTTTGCCCTTGAGATATCCGGGTGGACGATCTCAGACGGTTGCCATGTGAAGTTTGCCGTGCCTCACTCGAGTTTGGTGAGAGTGGAGATCTTCGACGTGAACGGACGCTGGGTTTGCTCTCTTGAAAACGACATCTTCGAGCCAGGATACTACGCGAGGACGTGGAACGGCTGCGATGCGGCGGGCCGCAAGATGGCGGCAGGCATCTACCTAATCAGAATGGAGGCAGATGAGTTCAAGGCGGTGCGTAAGGTCGTTATTATCAATTAGATAGAGGAGAAAGGACGGTTAAGCTTCTTAACCTGTTCATGTGCCTCTACCGTAGGGATGACGAGGAGTGGTTGTAGCAGGCCGTTGGGG
>NJBO01000020.1 GCA_005223075.1 candidate division TA06 bacterium B3_TA06
AGTGTATCCATCACCCCACAGAGAGCAAGTAGAAGCATCGCCATTCGTTAAGCATAGGCGGTGCTGGGAAGCTGTCAAGGCCGATTAAACCTTTTTGGGTTTGGCGTGTCCAACAGTTACGAATCAATCCTTTAATAAGGAGGAATAGTATGCTTAGAATAGCGGCAGCACTGCCCTTAATCCTGGTCGGTCTTTTCGGGGCGCCGCGCGGCCAGCATGAAGGTCCGGGGCACTTCGGGGGTCTGCGACTTGGCCTGCTTCTCACCCCCCAGGCGGCGGAGGAACTCAATCTTACCGAAGACCAGCAGGATAAGCTCAAGGAGCTTTGCTACTCCCACCAGGAAAAGGTGCTTGAGATAAAGCAGAAGATCGAGCGCGAGCAGCTTGAACTTCGTAAGCTCATGGATGCCGACGAGCCCAACGAGTCTAAGATCAAGGCAAAGATCCGTGAGATAGGTTCGCTCAGAACCGATCTACAACTGTCTCAGGTTGATCTCTACTTTGCGGCGCGCAATATACTTACCGACGAGCAGATCGAGAAGATGGAGAGCCTTCGTCATGCCGGACGCCGTGGTCCTGAAGGTTCAGGTCACGGCTCAGGAAGAGGAGAGAGGTCCCCTGCCCCTGAAAGATAAATCGCCTGGCCGGGGTTTACGACCCTAAGGCTTGACTAACCCCTCCTCCCTTGGTATGATGGCCGGTGTAAATAACCGGCCATCTTTTTATTGGCCTTAAACCTGGAGGAGTTTATGAAACGCATTGCACTTATCGTTGTTATTGCCGTGATCCTTTGCCCCATTTCTATGGATGCGGCGCGTAGAAGCAAGAAAACCTTTCCCTTGATGCTCGGCCCCAAGCTTTCGGTTGGGTTCTTTGAAGGCGATGAGTCCATCTATCCGGTCAGCTTCCAGGGCGAGGCGATGCTGAACCTTTACAAGAATCAAATCTGGGTGCGAACCAACATCCTTGAACTTACCGCCTACGAAAACTCAAACTATCTGGGTCTGAACATGGGTTCGCCGATTGAGGGGGTATTCATGGGAAGCTACAAGGATTGGCGTCCTTATGGCTTCGGAGGGCTGGGCATAGGCGTTACATCCATAATAAGCGATATCGGAGACATCACCTCTTCCCGGATTTGGATTACCTTAGGTGGCGGCGCAGCTTACGTTGTCTCGAGATACTCGCACTTCTTCGGAGAAGGCGGTGTTGATCTTGGCTATGACGGCATCCACTGGGATGTGCGTTTGTTCGCAGGTATCGGGGTGTGGTTCGGGCTGAGCTGGTAGCTTACCCCACGCGCCTGCTTCGCATCCGCGCGGGGACCCCGGATTATGCACCCCACGAACGCACTTCGTGCGTCCGCGGGGACCCCGAAATAATGCTCCTTTTGACCAGAGGTCAAAAGATCGCAGAGAAAAACGTAGGGGCCGACTTTGGCGTTTCTAAACGCCGCTTCGCGTAAGTCGGCACGCTTACTATCTGAAAGAAATAATAGCGAAGGGACAACCTGAAGGTCGGCACTGCGTTCTTGACAAAGCACCTTCCCTCGCTAGAATAAGGCGTTGCGCCCGTGGCTCAACTGGATAGAGCAGCTGACTACGGATCAGCAGGTTGGGGGTTCGAATCCCTCCGGGCGTATAAAGCGGCCTCTAGGCCATTCGTAGGGGCACGGCATGCCGTGCCCCTACAGGCTCATAAACATCCGGGGTGTAATCCTCCAACGGTAAAAAGGTGTGTGTTACGGGTGTTACGGGCGGGCGGGTTGACAGCGTCCAACTTATCGCTATCCTTAGTCCTGAAGAGGGGAGAGGCCTGAAAAGGAGTCGCAGGATTGATAGATTCAGACGAACGCTGGATGCGTGAGGCGTTGCGGGAGGCCAAGGCAGCTTGCGCCGATGGCGAGGCCCCGGTTGGTGCGGTGGTTGTGCACGAAGGTCGAATAATAGGCCGGGGGCACAACCAGACCGAAAGGCTTGCCGATCCCACTGCGCATGCCGAGATGATAGCGCTTACCGCGGCTGCAGTGGCACTTGAGTCGTGGAGATTGCTGGATTGCACGCTCTATGTTACTGTGGAGCCATGTCTTATGTGCGCGGGCGCTGTGGTGCTTGCACGCATCCCGCGGGTGGTCTTCGGCATAAGGGACCCCAAATTCGGAGCGGTCTCATCGCTCTTTAAGATCGGTAGTGACGAGCGTCTGAATCACACCTTCAAGGTGACTGAGGGGGTGCTTGCCGAAGAGGCGAAGGCGCTGATGCAGTCTTTCTTTAAGGAGCGACGCAAGGTCAATACAAATGAGGCGGGAGATGCGTAGAGATATTTATGCGGGCACGATTGCTTCGCAAGCGTGTCCGCATACAGGAGAGATGGCTGAGTGGACGAAAGCGCACGACTCGAAATCGTGTGGGCCGAAAGGCCCCGGGGGTTCGAATCCCTCTCTCTCCGTGTCTCAGTGGAGACTTGCAAAAAAACTATGGAGGCAGCCGAGGCATTCTTCGTTTTGATCTTTAACCCGATGGAAGGAGTAAGAGACTTATGATCAAACGAGCGGCTATATTGGGTCTTCTGGCTTCGGCTCTGCTTTTTGCAGAACGCATCAAGGTGCCGGTGAAGCCTTACCAATCCAGGTTGGATGATCCTTATTATAAAAGTTTGCTGTATCGTTCAGCCACCACCCCTACCCGGGTTAATACCGCAGCACGAGAGTATCTTCAATCTATGGCAGGTATTCCAGTTCCCGGGACCTTACGGGTGCTTGCCATAAGGGTGGAGTTTCCCGCTGACGACGATCCCTTCACCTGGGGCAACGGGAAGATGGACCTTCGCGGCTTCGGCTCGCCATCCGACGGGCTTTACTACGATCCGCCGCACGATAGAACTTACTTTGAGAACCAGATGCTGGGACTGCGAAACTTCTATCTCTTGAACTCCCGCGGCAGACTGGTGATCGAATACGATGTTTATCCCTCCGAGCCATTCCGTTGCTACCAGGTTCCGCACAAGATGACCTACTACGGCGATACAAGCAATCTGGATCGGGGACTTACGCTTTTCATGCGCGACGCGTTGCTGGCTGCTGCAGAAGACCCTGAGATAGATTTCTCCAAATATCAATATCCGGGTTTTGATATGATTATCATCTTCCATGCGGGAAGCACCATCCAATCCTCATACTGGTTCGGCTATACCTCAGACCTTGCCTCAGCTACGATAACACCTGGAGCACTTGGGGCTTATACTGGACAAGATTCGGTCTTAGTCAACGGGGTTGGAATAAAGACAGCATCAGTCGTTCCTGAAAGTCCTCGCGTTGAAGGGGTGATGACCGGCTTGCCAGGCCTCCTTTACCACGAGTTTGCCCATCTTCTAGGCGGATACGATCTCTACGACGTTTCAGGCTACACCCAGGGTGTTGGCGCATGGTCGCTGATGGGTGGCGGTGGTTGGCTCGGCTACCCTGCAGGCCAGATACCCTCGATGCACGATGCGTTCCATCGCTACTGGTTCGGCTGGGGGAACCCGATTGTGGTTACCTCGGATACCACCGTCTCCCTCTATTCTGCGGAGTTCGATACCCTTCTTATTCCTGAATGGGAGGCTCAAAACCGGCCCACCCTTATAAAGGTTCCCATCCGTGACAAGGAGTATTTTTTGATCGAGAACCGCCAGACCGACGTGAAAGCGGTGGATACGGTCGAGGTGGACGTTAAGGGCGGTGTGCCTGTATGGGTGGTGGAGGGCGAGTACGACGCGTTTCAGCCCGGCTCAGGGCTAATCATCTGGCACGTTGACGAGGACGTGGTGGACGAGTGGGGAGACTACAACTACGTCAACGCATGGACCGCCTTCGGAAAGCACAACGCTGTGGATATGGAGGAGGCGGACGGCATCCAGGACTACGAGCTCCTGTACTACGAGAGCTCGGGTTCTTACGCCACCCAGGGCTCTGAGTTTGACCCCTTCTTTGCAGATGGCGGCAACGCGGAGTTCGGCCCTGCGACTAATCCTTCGACTGATGGTTACTACGGCGAGACAGGCATAACTGTTAGGGTGCTCGACCCATCCGACACCGTGATGAGGGTCCAGATTACGTTTGAGGGCAAGCTGGGCGGCTTTCCGCAGGAGGCTTATTATCTTGATGAGATCAACTCGGTCTTTGTTGCCGATCTGGATGGTGACGGTGATAAAGAGTTGATCGCTTTTGGTGTGCCCTCCAGCTCTGGTGAGCACAGGATAGGCTTTGCCTGGCGCTCGGACGGTTCGCCCTACAATGGTTCTGAACCTATGTTCCTCAGATTTGATTACCGACTCTCTTCACCGCCGGCTCTCGGGGATGTGGACGGCGATGGCTTGCCGGAGATTGTACTTGTAGGAGAAATAGGTATGGTCTCGGTATATGATCCTGATTCGCTTGTGGGGGGAAGGGTTGCGGCCCTCAAGCAAGGGTTTCCGTTCCGGATGGAGGGGCGCAGCTTTGCAGCACCCATGCTTGCCGATCTTGATGGGGACGCTGACCTTGAGATCCTTACGGTTGACGAGTTTGGAAAGGTCTATGCCCTGAACGTAGAGGAAGATACGGCGGCGCTACTTGAGAATTATCCTTTAGATCTTAACGAAGAGGTTAGACCGGGCTTCGCTCTGGTCCAGCGCTCACCTGCTCAGTTCGCGGTTCTTGCCACCTCCGGGCGTCTTTACCTGTTTGATGCGGCCGGGAACCTCAGCGAGGGCTTTCCTTTAGATCTGGGGCGAGGCTCTGCACAGTGTGATGTTCCGCCCTTGGTTGCCGACATTGACGGCGACGGCGAGCGTGAGATACTTGCCTTTGTATACGAGTACAACGATTATCGATACGTGGCAGTATCCCAGGATGGAACCATCAAATACCGCTCAAGCCGCAGCTTTGCCTCTCCGCTAACAACCCCAGCACTTGCCGATCTGGACGCAGATGGTCTGCCTGAGGTCTTATTCGGAGCGGCCAACGGTCTGTGGGCGCTTGACGCCAACGGTGCCGCAGTCCCGGGGTATCCTTTAGTCTTCCCTGAAACCTATCAGATTCAGGAACCCTACGAGCACGGCGGATACCTCTACTTTATCACCTTTGAGGAACCATTTGCGTTCCGCTCCTCGCCGGTTGTTGCAGACCTTGACGCGGACGGCGAGCGAGAGATCGTCATAGGTTCGCCAGATCACGGGGTCTACCTTATCAAACGAGGTGCACGGAAACCTTACAAAACCCTCTACACCCGCTATCCGATAGGCAAAGCTCTGGCACTTGCTGACCTTGACGATGACGGCAAGCTGGAGATATTGGCAGGTACCGTGGTCGATACTTTAAACAGCAAGGTTCACGTCTGGCGCACCACAGGTTCACAGCTTTCATGGGGCGAGTGGATGCACGATGCGGCCCATACCGGTTTGCTGGAAGAGACCTTTAATGCTCCACCTGCTCCTTCGGTCCCCCTGTCAGAGGTCTACGTCTATCCCAACCCGGCTCGCTATCACGCGTATCTGCACGTCTTACTGGGTGATGTTGATGCCCTTAAGATTCAGCTCGTGGATATCTCAGGCAAGCTGATGCGAACCATAGAACCTTCGTTTGATCCAAACATGACGAACGATATTCCGCTTGATGAGCTTCTGACCGATGTCGTATCAGGGTTATATATCGTTCGCGTTGAAGCCTCCAAGGCTGAGGAGAAGACGGTTGAGCTTTATAAACTCGGTGTGATCCGATAGAGAGAGGAGGCCAGATGAGTTTCATAATTACCCTGATCTTTATATCAGCAGATACTCCCCAGATGCCTGTTGCAAAGGATGCTTCCGAGATGGCGCTCACAACAAGAGAACTGACCCGTGCCGAAAAGCTTGCACCTTTCGCCTCCCTTTTTCTACCTGGAACAGGTGAGCTTATTCGGGGCTACAGGCTTAAAGGTGAGCTGTTTTTGTGGGGCGATGGTCTGGCAATTGCAGGTGCGGCCGGTTTCGGATGGGACGCTTTCAACAAAGGCCAGGCCGCTATAGGGATGGCGGTGATGAATGCTGATGCCAATCCTTCCAACCGTTCCCGAATCTACCTTGCTGCTATGGAGAACTATTTCTCCTCGGATGACTACAATCTCAACGTGGCCAGGGAGGCTCGTGATCTTTACTCCGACGACCTTGCCGCGCAACAGGACTACATTGCTGCCAACAGCTTTACAGGCGGAGATGCCTGGATGTGGCGTTCGGATTCCTTGATGATGGGGTATTTCAACCAGAGGATCCGGATGCGCCGGGCACAGCAGACCTCTACTGTGTTTATTGGTGTGATGTTGCTTACACGGCTTGCAAGTACTTTGGACGTTGCATTCTTCTCACCTGTAGGCTCCAGTCGTCTGGGGATCGTCCCTCGGTTTGACACACCAGGTATTCAACTGACCTGGAGGTTCTAGCATATGCGCATCGAGACCGACTTCCTTGTGGTCGGTTCAGGGATGGCGGGTTTGTGGTTTGCCTACCGGATCTCCAATCACGGTCGGGTGCTTGTCCTTACTAAGAAAGATGATTCCGAGTCCAACACCAACTACGCTCAGGGAGGGATTGCTGCGGCATTGGGGTCGGATGATTCGCCTCAGCAGCATCTTGAAGATACCGTAAAAGCCGGTTACGGTCTCTGCGATCCGCAAGCGGTTCAGGTTATGGTCGGAGAGGGGCCTCGTCTTGTCAGGGAGCTACAGAAGTTGGAGATCGAGTTCTCAACAGAGGGCGGTCACCTTGAGTTGGGCATTGAGGGTGGGCACACCAGGCACAGGGTAGCCCATGTCGCCGATACCACAGGTCAGGCGGTGGAGTGGGGACTTATTAATGCGGTGCGTTCAGCCCCTAACGTGGCACTCTATGAGCACCATTTCGTTATCGACCTTTTAACCGATGAGAGCGGACGCTGCTGCGGGGTGCTGAGCTTTGATCGTGAGAGCGGGAAGTTTGCAGAGATCCACGCTAAGGTAGTGATGCTTGCCACAGGCGGGCTTTGCAGGGTATACGAACATACCACCAATCCGCCGATAGCGACAGGGGACGGCGTAGCAATGGCCTGGCGAGCCGGAGCGAAGGTTGCCGATCTTGAGTTCATCCAGTTTCATCCTACCTCGCTTTTCGGCGCCAGGATAGACGGTCGCGCCTTCCTTATATCCGAGGCGGTTCGCGGTGAGGGCGGGATACTTCGGACACCTGACGGGGAGCGGTTCATGCCGCGTTATCATCCTGATGCGGAGCTGGCCCCGCGCAGCGTGGTGGCACGCGCCATCTACAACGAACTTCGAACAAGAAGGCTTGACTACGTTCTCTTGGATCTCTCATCCATCCCCCCCGCGCACATCCTCAAACGGTTTCCCATGATCGCCGATACCTGTAAGCGCTTCGGGCTTGACATCACCCGCGAGCCTGTGCCTGTGGTGCCTGCGGCCCATTACTCTGTTGGCGGGGTAAAGACCGATCTCTGGGGAAGAACCTCCATCCCTTGTCTTTACACAGCCGGTGAATGCGCCCATACCGGGGTTCACGGCGCAAACAGGCTTGCATCCAACTCGCTGCTTGAGGCCCTGGTCTTCGCAGATCGCGCCGCGCAGGCTGCCAGCAAGGAAGAGGCTCGTCTTCCCTCTTTAGATAAGATAAATCCGTTTGAACGTCAACTGCGCAGCATAGAGGACCCGTCGCTCCTTAACTCCCTTGTCTCGTCTCTGAAGCAGACGATGTGGCGGTTTGCAGGGATAGTGCGTTCCGCGAAGGAGATGGAACGGGGCCGGGCAAGGCTTGCAGAGCTCTCTCGTGAGCTAAAGGCGCTGTATCCGGCGAGAATCTTCAGTCCGGGCATCAAACAGCTCCGCAACACGCTGATCGTCGGCGATCTTATCCTTCGTTCGGCCCTTGCACGAAAGGAGTCCCGCGGGCTTCACTACGTGGAGGAGTTCCCTGATACCCTGCCTGAAGCATCTCATACTGTGCTTTCCCCAAAAGATTAATCTGCGAAGCAGATTTCACCTATTCCCTCGGGGTATTTTATGTCGTGTCGGTAGTCGGGGGATTATTCCTTAGATCTTCGGATTAAATGGGAACCGGATTTTCTGCGATCTTTTAACCGAAGGTTAAAAGGAGCACACAAAAAAAGGCCAGCCCGAAGGCTGACCTTTAATCTTTTGCGATCTTTTTAGCCGTAGGCTAAAAAGGAGCACTAATTTATTCCCACTCGACCATGTAGATGGCGTTGTACCAGTCGGCAAGTATGGCTGTGGTAGATGCGCCAGATTGTCCGATTACCCAGACGTCCCTTATCTGGCTGCCGACCTCTATGGTTCCCAGATGTTTAGGTGTTTTGGGGTCGGTAACATCCAGTACACGCAGTCCGTATTCACCGTCGGCAAGGTATGCCCGATCGCCGGAGACATAGACTCCGAAGGCCTGGTTGCCTTCATCAGCCTTCCATTGGCCTGCCCGTTTTGGTTCGTTCTTGTTAGCGACGTCTATTATCATCAGTCCTTCGCCGAAAGCGGCGACGTATGTATAGTCCCGGGAAACGAACAGTGCCTTGGCCTCGTCATTGGTGGAGGTGATGCCTACCGAGGTCATGGCCAGGTCGGGTTCGGCGTTTTGATCCCAGCGCAGTATCTCCAATCCAGCGTTGCCCTCGGTGACGTAGATGTAGTTTCCGTCCACGTGTATGTCGGTGGGCACATCGTAGAGTGTATCTACTCCTCTCACGTAGGCAGTGGCGCCAGCCAAATCAATCTCAAGCCAGGTGATGGTGTGAACCTGGTTGGCCTGGTCCCTGCAGCCCACGAACACGTCGTTTCCCTCCGCATACACAGTAACCGCCTCAGCATAGTCGCTTCCGGTCAAGGTGAAAACATCTCCACCAGTCAGGATGGTGTCTATTGGATTCAGAGGATTTTCTATGAGATACCCGTGATATCCGGCTTTGCCGAACGCAACGTGCAAAAGGTTAGAAGAGCGGTATACGTCCCAGGCCACTGCCTCAGGGATCGGCTTTACGATATTTCCACCGGAAACGATACTGTTGCCTCCGATGTTGAACCCCTTGACGCTCTGCTCCAGCACTGCACAGAAGATGTGGTTGCTGATGCTGGCCAGACGATTCCCGTGGCCTCCGCCCAGACTGGTCTGGCCCAGTATCTCGAAGTACCTGGTGTTGACCGCCACCTCGTTGGAGAAGGTCTTGTGGTCGGCCGAGTCGATCACCGCGATGGCGTAGTAGTAGGTTTTGCCCGGTTCCAGGTCGTCTATGGTGATAGAGGTATCCAGACGACTTTCAGGGAAGTTGGGTATCTGGATCAGCTGCCCGTTGTCCTTGACCCCTGGAGAGGTTGAGGTGTATACCTGATAGGTTTTCCAGGTGGGATGCTGGCTTTGGGTCCAGACCAGGGTGACGTAGGTCCACCCTATGTCGGTGGGTTCCCGCAGGGTCACCGCTGGAGCACCTGCATAATCCACTGTAACCATGAGAGAGGAATCGTAAGCCACTCCGCCCTGGCCGTCACTTACGGTGACATAAAAGCGATAGGTGCGGGGAGTTTCATCAGGTATAGGGGCAATCCAGGTGAACGATTGACCCATGTAGGCGGTAGCTTCGTCCACCGATTCCCAATCGTAGGTCATCTGGTTCCCATCCGGGTCGTTGGCCGTACAGGTTATGTTGGTCTCTTCAGCCGGCTCTACCGTGCTGGGAGAAGCTGTAACCCCTGCTATTTCGGGCGGATGGTTGCCACAACCTGTCAAAGCTACGAATATCACTGCAATCAAAGCTGCCGAAACGAGAAAACGTTTCGCCATGCGACCTCCTTGTCTAATCATTATTAAAATTATAAGGATTTTTGAAGGTTTGTCAACCCCCCTAGAGATAAGAAGTTATCTGTGCGTAAGTTCAGATGAACTTGACGCAGGCGGCTTTCTTTTTATAATCACAATCAGATGGTAAAAAAAGGTCCCGTGTCAAAGTTAAAGGAGGAACTTCGCGCGAAAGAAGCGGAAGTTGCCCAGATGCGTTCCTTGGCGCTTCGGGCCGCGGCGGAGTTAGATAACGCTCGCAAGCGCTGGGAGCGCGAGCGCGATGAGCTTGGAATCCAGGCCCAGGCCGAGGTGCTGGGAGCACTAGTAGAGATTTGGGATAACTTCGAGCGCGCCCTGGCGGTTGATGCCGAGGATAACGAGAAGACCTTGGAATCCTATCGCAAGGGAGTGGAGCTTATCTTCTCGCAGTTCCGCGACGTCCTTGCGAAGTATGGGTTAATGCAATATAGTTGTCTGGGCGAGGAGTTCGATCCAACAAAGGCGGAGGCCTTGGGGTATATGGAGACTTCCGAGGCGAAACCTGGCCAGGTTGTGGAAGAGCCCAAGAAAGGTTTCATGCTGGGTGATTACCTGCTGCGTCCTGCGCAGGTGATCGTGGCCAGAGAGGTTAAAGAAGAGAAGAAAGAAGCTGAAGCTTCAGAAGAGACCACGGGCAAACAGCGATCCCGTGAAGACAAGGAGGTTTAAGAGAAAATGGCAAAGGTTATCGGTATCGATCTGGGAACCACCAACTCATGTGTAGCAGTGGTTGAGCAGGGACAGGCGGTTGTTATACCCAATCCTGAGGGTGGACGCACCACGCCGTCGGTGGTGTCATTTGGTAAGGAAAGGCTGGTCGGCACCCTGGCCAAGCGCCAGGCGGTGCTTCATCCTGATGAGACCATCTACTCCATCAAACGATTCATGGGCAGGCGCTACTCAGAGGTCGCCTATGAGCGCGAGAGGGTCTCCTTCAAGGTAGTTCCTGCAGATAACGGCGATGCCTGGGTTCAGGTGGATGGCCGTAAGATGGCGCCGCCCGAGATCTCGGCTATGATACTTCAGTATCTCAGGAAGGCGGCTGAGGCATACCTGGGAGAGCCTGTCAAGCAGGCGGTTATCTCGGTTCCAGCCTATTTTAACGACTCCCAGCGTCATGCTACCAAGGATGCGGGCAAGATTGCAGGGCTGGATGTCTTGCGAATAATCAACGAACCTACCGCTGCTGCGCTTGCCTATGGTTTAGATAAAAAGACGTCGGCAAAGGTGGCTGTCTATGACCTGGGCGGCGGGACGTTCGATATCTCCATTATCGAAGTTGATGTAGAGGCCAAGACCATCGAGGTGCTTTCAACCAACGGCAACACCCATCTGGGCGGTGACGACTTCGACCAGCGGATCATGGACTACATCATTACCGAGTTCAAGCGCGAGCAGGGAGTTAACCTTTCAAAGGATCATTCGGCCCTTGCCCGAATCAAGGAGGCGGCTGAGAAGGCGAAGGTCGAGCTTTCTTCCAGTCTAGAAACTACCATAAGCCAGCCGTTCATCGCATCCGATCCTGATAAGGGGCCATTGCATCTTGAGATGTCTGTAACCCGCACCAAGCTTGAGTCGCTGGTGGGCGATTTGGTGGAGAGCACTTTCGGCCCGGTCAAGCAGGCGCTTACCGACGCAAAGGCAACACCTGCCGATATCAGCGAGGTCATCCTTGTCGGCGGCCAGACCCGGATGCCCATGGTGCAGAAGCGCGTGCAGGAGTTCTTTGGCAAGGAGCCTCACAAGGGCATCAACCCTGACGAGGTGGTGGCCGTCGGTGCTGCCCATGCCGCGTTGGCGGCGTCGCCTGAAGGAGTTGCCGAGAAATCTCTGCTTCTCCTTGATGTAACCCCGCTTTCTCTTGGCATAGAAACCCTGGGTGGCGTAATGACTGTTCTTATCCCACGGAATACCACCATCCCCCATGATAAGACCGAGACCTTTACCACGGCTGAGGACAGTCAGCCTGCGGTTACTGTACACGTTCTTCAGGGTGAACGTCCCATGGCTCGAGACAACCGCACTCTCGGTCGTTTTGAGCTTGATGGAATCCCGCCTGCACCACGCGGCGTGCCCCAGATAGAGGTCACCTTCGACATAGACGAGAACGGCATCCTGGATGTCTCTGCAAAGGATAAAGGCACCGCCAAGGAGCAGTCAATACGCATCACCGCCTCCTCCGGTCTCTCAGAGGGGGAGAAGGAGCGCATGGTCAAGGATGCAGAAACCCACGCTGCCGAGGATCGTAAGCACCGCGAGGTGATTGATGCCCGCAACAAGGCTGACGGCTTTATCTACTCTGTAGAAAAGTCCATGCGGGAGGCAGGCGACAAGGTTCCACAGGCCGACCGCAAGGCTATCGAAGAGAAGATTGCCGCTCTCAAGGAAGCCATGAAGGGTGAGGACGTGGCTGCTATCAACAAGGCCCAGGAAGAACTCCAGCAGGTCTCCTACAAGCTCTCCGAGGTTCTCTATAAACAGCAGCAGGTAGGTCCGCAGGCAGGACCTCAACCTGGTCCTCAGCCTGGCCCGGAGCAGGGCGAGGCACAAAAAGAGGCCGAAGACGTTCAGGCCGACTACGAGGTCATAGACGAAGAGGACCCGCAACACACCTCTTAACGAGCGCTATGGGTGTAACGCTTTGATTAATAAGATGTTACAGTTGACTCTCAAAAGTGTCAGATGAATGCTAGCTTGTGGCAGGGTTTGAGTACTCCGAGAATCCTTTCAAGGGCTGAGGAAAGGAGTGTTACGGGTGGCTGCTAAAAGAGACTACTACGAGGTTCTTGGTGTTGATAAATCGGCCTCCGAAGACGATATAAAGAAGGCCTACCGCAAGCTGGCCCGCCGGAATCACCCTGACGCCAACCCTTCGGACCGCGAGGGTTCGCGTGAGCGCTTCAAGCAGGTCAGCGAGGCCTACGACGTACTCTCCAATCCCGAAAAGCGCAGACTCTACGATCAGTTCGGCCACGCAGGCGTAAGCCGCCAGTACGGACCGGCCGGCTTCAACATGAACGACTTCTTCCGCCAGCACCAGAGCGAGTTCGAAACGGACTCCGTCTTCGGGGACATCTTCTCCAGCCTGTTCGAGAGCCTCTTCGGTTTCGGCAGTGCAGGATTTAGGGGGGCCGATCCGCGTCGAAGGATTGGCGGTGATATCCGTATAAAGATTCAGCTTTCTTTAGAAGAGATCGCCAATGGAGCGAGGAAGAGGGTTCAGGTCTCCCGCTACGACCGATGCGAGGCCTGCGTGGGAAAGGGTGGCCATAATCCCCAAACCTGCTCCACCTGCCAGGGTAGGGGACAGGTGGTTACCGTTTCACGTTCCTTCTTTGGAACGTTCAGGGAGAGGAGGGTTTGTCCCAACTGCGCTGGAACGGGCGAGATCTTCAAGGAAACCTGTAAGAAGTGTGCAGGTTCTGGCAGGGTCAAGAAATCGCACAAGATAGAGTTGAACATACCTGCCGGGGTAGCTGCCGGCAACTACATGCGTTTGAGGGATGAGGGCCACTGGGGACCAGGGGGCCGCGGCGATGTGATCATCGAATTTGCTGAAAAGCCCCACAACCTGTTCAAGCGCATCGGCGACGATATCATGATCGAGTTCCCCATCTCCTTCACCACCGCCGCCCTGGGCGGAAACGTGGATGTACCTACCCTTAACGGAAAGCGCAAGATCAAGATTCAGTCTGGCACACAGTCGGGTGCTGTCTACCGTATACGTAAGCAGGGGATCGAGCATCTCAACGGCGGCAAGGGCGACGAGCTGGTTCGAATAATCGTTCACACGCCTAAACGACTTTCCGCAGCCCAGCGAAAGCTCCTCCAAGAGCTTGCCGACAAGGACTACAAGGTTCCCAACCCTCGTAAACCAAAGCGATGAAGGAGCTTTTCTACACACCGGCGAGAACCATCTCCGGCTCACGGGTTATGATCAGGGGAGAGGAGGCACACCACATCTTCAAGGTGAAGCGCCACCGACATGGTGATAAGGTACTGGTGACCGACGGCGAAGGCTCCGAGTATAAGGTGCTTATAACATCGGCCTCGGACAGTCTTGTGGAAGGCCAGATTATTTCCACTTTGCGTAAGCCTAAAGAACCACTTCTTGAGGTTACCCTTGCCTTCGGTATCATAAAGGCCCCGCGGATCGAGGTGCTTTTTGAGAAGTGTACCGAGATGGGAGTCAGTGCATTTCAACCTCTGGTTACCTCACGCACCGTCCCCGAATGGGAGGAGGAGAAGAAGGTGCCGCGCTTCGAGAGGATTATCGTTTCCGCCATGAAGCAATCGCTGCGCTCGGTAGCACCGAAGATACTACCTTTGCTTGACTTGCGCGATTTTCTTACTATAATACCGAATTATGACCATGCCTTGGTGGCCTGGGAAGAAGCGCGTCACCAGCTAAGAGAAAGATTGACTAAAAGGCGCGTCAGGCGTCTTTTATTAGTGATAGGTCCTGAGGGCGGTTTTGCGCTCGATGAGGTTGATGCGCTCCTAAAGGCTGGGGCAAAACCGTTTTCTTTGGGACTGCGCAGGCTGCGATCCGAGACCGCAGCTTTAGCTGCCCTGGCTAACGTTTACAGTTTGTATGATGCATAAACCCTTAAACGCCATAGAAAGGAGGTGAATCTATTGGCAGGTACAGGTATCAGTGTCCGCGAAGGCGAGTCGTATGAGAGTTTTATGAGACGATTCCGCCGTGCCTGTGAGAGGGCGGCGGTGTTGCGTGACTACAAGCGTCATCAGTTTTATGAGAAACCTAGCGAGAGACGCAAGCGCAAGATAATCGAGGCACGGCGCAGGGCATGGCGCCGTCGTCAGAAGGAGCAGTACTAGGGTGATTGCCTTAGAGACGTTTGAGCGTCTCGATTTTGCGCGTATCCGCACTATTCTGAGCGAGAAGTGTGCAACGATGCGGGGCAAGCGGCGTGCAGAGGCGCTGGTTCCTTGCAGGGGTGTCGAGCAGGTAAGAAGGCTTTTTGCAGAAACCGAGGAGGCTCTGCTTTTTAGGTCTACGTTGCCCTTCGGCTTATGCGCACCCGGTGACGAACTGCTTGCAAAGCTTGAGAAAGAGGTCTACCTATCACCTTTAGAGTTCCTGAAGTTGGCCCAGGTGTTGGAGGGGTGTAGGGTTATCAAGCACCCGCTTTCTTCGGCTAGCTACGGGAAGTTCCCTCTCTTGAAAGAAGCAGGTGACATGCTTGTCACCTTTGAGGAGCTTCGCAGTGCTATAACGGCAACGGTGGACGAAGAGGGTGTCAAGGAATCCGCCTCCTCTCGTCTAGGAGAGATCAGACGCGCGATGGTTGCGGGACGCAAGGAGGCTCTGCGCACCCTTGAGGCGTCGGTTGCCTCTGGCAAAGAGATATTTCAGGACTCTCCCATACACTTCCGGGAGGGCAGGCTTGTGCTTGCTGTGCGCAGGGACCGTGAAGCAGAGCTTGAGGGTATAGTGCACGGGGTCTCAAGCGGCGGAGCGACCGTTTTTGTTGAGCCTTTCGAGACCGTTGACGCGAACAACCGATTGCGTCGTCTTCGTGATGAAGAACGCGAGGAGGTTGAACGGGTGCTTATATCGCTTGCAGACGCTGTCAGGGAAAACCTTACGGATATCCGCTCCACCCTTGATGTGGTAGCCGAGCTTGACTTCATCTTTGCCAGAGCGGATTGGGCAAGGCGTTTTAAGGCGGTGGCTGTTGATCCGGCGGGCGAGGTCCTGGAACTCCTTGCCGCTCGCCACCCATTGCTTGCCTTAAAGCGCGAGGTGGTGCCGCTTGATCTTGAGTTTGATCCAGAAACCAAGGTGCTTCTTGTCTCCGGCCCCAACGCGGGCGGCAAGACCGTGGTTCTCAAGACAGTAGGGCTTGCGGCTTTGCTTTCTTCCTGCGGAATTCACGTCCCTGCCTCTCGTGACACTCGAATCCCCTTCTTTCGTAAGGTTTTCATGGACATAGGTGACGAGCAGTCCATTGACGACGATCTATCAAGCTTTACCGCGCACCTTGCTAACCTGCGTAAGATACTTGCGGAGGCGGATGGAGAGTCCCTTGTTCTTCTTGACGAACTTGGCGCATCCACATCCCCTGAGGAGGGGGGAGCCCTGGGTATGGCAGTGCTTTCAGCCCTTGCCAGAAAAGGTGCCACGGTGATCGCTACCACTCACCTTGAGTCTCTCAAATACTTCGTGGAGGAGAAGGCTTCGATGCAGAACGCTGGCATGGAGTTCACAGATCACCCCACCTACCGGCTAATCATGGGTATACCCGGCGCCTCCAACGCCCTTGAAGTCGCTGACGAGGTTGGTTTTCCCAAGGCAGTGCTTGATGAGGCGCGCGGCTTCCTCCGCCCTGAGTTTCTGGAATCCTCCTTTCTTATCGCCAAACTTTCAGAAGAGCATCATAAGGCCGAAGAACTGCGTATTGTGCTTGAAGACCAACTCAAAGAGGCAATAGCCTCGCAAGCTCGCTACGAGCAAGGGGAGGCCGAGCTTGCCGAACGACGCAGACGTTTTGATGCCGAGATGCTTGCAGAGCGCGAAATGCTGCTTTCTGAGGCACGCAGAGAGATAGAGAACCTGGTGCGTGAGATAAAAGAAACCCGGGCCTCGCGGGAATCCATCCTTAAAGCCAAGGAGTTCGTGGACGCTCAGGGTTCTGCCCTGAGGGCGGATCAAGAGGAGACAGAGCAGTCCAGGACAGCCCCAGGATTAGCAGAAGGCCTAAGGGTTAGCTCACGCCAGCTTAAGCGCGAAGGGGTGATAGCCGAGATCAATGAACGCTCCGGCGAGGCCTTGGTTGAGTTCGGCACCCTGAAGATGGCCCTGCCTTTGAGTGACCTTTCTTTTGTCCAGGAAGGGTCCAATGAGTCCTTAACCGAGGTCAAGCTATCTGTCAAAACACAATCGGAGTCCGGCCAGGATGCGGAGTTTAATCCCAGGCTTCATCTTCGAGGGATGCACGCAGATGAGGCATACGATCGTCTCCTGACACACATCAGCGAGGCTTTAGCCTTGGGGATCCGTGAGGTAGCCATAGTCCATGGTAAAGGAACCGGTGTTCTGCGTAATATGATTATGGATTTTGCAAGGCGTGATAAGCGGGTTGCCTCGTTCAGGGTAGGCGAGCCTTTTGAGGGCGGTGACGGCGTAACCGTGTTGAGGCTGGCCTCATGATTCCCCAGGAAGTAATCGAACGAGTCCGTGCCGAAACCGACATCGTTGGGCTTATCGGTTCCTATATTAAGCTCAAGCGTTCAGGCAAAAGCTTTGTCGGGCTTTGTCCTTTTCATCAGGAAAAGACAGCGTCCTTTAACGTGAGCCCTGATCGCCAGGCTTACTACTGCTTCGGATGCGGTGCAGGCGGGAACGTCATCACCTTTCTTATGAACTACGAGAACCTCTCTTTCCCTGAGGCGGTTAAGCAGTTGGGTGAACGCTTGGGGATTAGGATCCAATATACCGCGGAAGACGATCCAACAAAACCCCTCCTCGACGCACTGGAGCTTGCGCACAAGATCTACAAGGACGCCCTTTGGTCTAGCGAAGGCCTAGGGGCCCAGCGCTACCTTGTTTCTCGTGGTCTTAAAAAGGAGACGGTGAGATCCTTTGAACTTGGTCTTGTGCCACGGGATACATCGCTTCTTCTTTCGACAGCCAGAGAGGCCAAGCTCTCCACCCAGATTTTAAGGGATGCTGGGGTCCTGGGCAGCACCTCAGGCAGGCTTTATCCCTTCCTTGCCGGACGGATCGTTTTTCCCATTCGGTGGCCCTCAGGCAAGCTTGTAGGCTTTTCAGGTCGCGTGTGGGGGGATGATCCCAATCCTGCCAAGTACGTCAATACCTCTGAAACCAGGCTATTCAAGAAGAGCAGGCTTCTTTACGGACTTAACAAGGCACGGCCTTATCTCAGGCGAGAGGGAGCTTTGCTTGTGGAAGGGCAGACGGATGTCCTCAGACTTGCGCAGGAAGGATTCCACAATGTGGTAGCGCCCCTTGGGACAGCCTTTACAGGCGGGCAGGCCAAGGTTCTTTCCCGGTACACGGATAGTGTTACCCTTGTCTTTGACGGGGACGAGGCCGGACGCAAGGCGGCACAGCGGGCGTTGGGCGAGGTGCTTGCAGCCGATCTTGACGTGAAGCTTCTCCTGCTTCCCGAAGGTGAGGATCCTGACTCGTTCCTTGCCTCCCACTCCTCGGATGAGTTCAACTCTTTGCTCGAACAAGCTCAGGAACCCATGCCGTTCCTCTATAACCTGCTTTCTCCGTCCACTACCAGGGTTCGTAAGAAGGCCGCGGAGATTATGCTATCCCTTATCAATCGTGTATCCGATTCCCTGCGCCGTGAGCTGTACCTTGACGAAGCGGCAAACCTTCTTAGAATTGATAGGAGGGTTATCGAAAGAGTGCTTGCCGATCTGGCCAAATCTTCCAGGTCGGGTGGTACTGTTTCTGAAGCGGATGGTGCGGGTGTTACGGGTACGGGTGATCCTGAGGAAAGGCTGTTGAGGATGATGATTCAGAAAGCCGAGTTTGTTCGTCTGGCTGCCGAGAATCTTCCGTTATCTTTGTTCCCCGAGGGGGAGAGGCGGGAGTTTTTAGAAAAGCTCTATGGTGTGGCCGCTCGCAAAGGGCAGTTTAGCACCGGCGAGATACTGGATTTGCTCTCGCCCGAGATGCAGCGTAGGGTCTCAGGGTGGAGCTTTTCAGATGTTAACTACTCACGCGAGGAGTTCGCACGCGCGTTAGCGCACTACCTTTACAGGCGCAGACGGGATGCCCTGCGTCATGAACTTACGCAAGCCGAACGTTCAGGGGATGCTGAGCGCGCACGCAGCATCCTTGTTCAGTTGAATGAGTTAGATAAGGAAAGCAACAAAATCTATCAGGAGATATGAATAAGAAAGCAAACGTTCAAGCAGCCGCGATAACCCTACGCGGCAGAGAGGTTGCGGATAAGATCCTTACTCAGGTTAAGGATCGTCGGACTATAACCTATAAGGAACTTGAGAGCTATCTGCCCGAAACCTACGTCTCCTCTGAGGAGGTAGACGAGATAATAGTGAGGCTTAGAGAGCAGGGGGTAAAGCTTGTGGCAGAGGGTGAGGTTATCCATGAGGGACCAAAGGAGAAGACCTACAAGCTTCCTCGTGCCAAGGGGCGCAAGGATTCTACCCGTTCATACTTCAAGGAACTCAACAAGTTCGGGCTTCTTACCAAGCAAGATGAGGTCCGCTACTCCAGCCGGATGGAAGAGGGTTACATCCAGCTGCAGCATGAGATATTGGGAACATGGGGGATGCTTGCTCAGCTTCTTGAGCAATGCCAGGAGGTGGAGGATGGGGAGGCGCACGTGGACCAGATCGCCAAACCTGACATCGACTCGGTCATCGACAAGAGGCTATACCAGCGCTGGAAACAGGGTTTTATTCGTAACTCTCACAAGCTCGCCGAGTTAAATGAGCAGCTGCGTGAGGCGACCCGGCGACGCAATCGTACCAAGGAGGAGGAGAGGGCTTTAGAAAAGCTGCGCGATAAGATCCATAGAAAAGTAATGAATCTTTCCCTGCAACCCGATATTGTCAAGGAATACACCGAGCGATACAAACTGGAGATCTCCGAACTTATCAAGATGGATAGCCGGGTTGAGGGACTCAAGGCGAAGGCTGCCAGGAGCGCATCCGCGTCAGCCAGACTCGAGTTCCACGAAGCTCGCACGGATCTGCGTCGCGCCGAGCGCAACTTCGGGCGGACCGTAAAGGAGGCAAGAGAAAGCCTTGCTCGCTTGAGGCAGATAGAGGCAAGCATACTGCGCGCACGCGACCGGATGATAGAAGGCAACGTCCGTCTCGTGATCTCCATCGCCAAGCGCTACACCAACCGGGGGCTGGAGTTCATCGACCTCATCGCCGAAGGCAACTGCGGACTTATCAAGGCGGTTGAGAAGTTTGACTACAAGAAGGGCTATAAGTTCTCTACCTACGCAACATGGTGGATCAAGCAGGCCATTACCCGTGCGATTGCCGATCAATCCAGAACGGTAAGGGTGCCGGCGCATATCATAGATGCTATAAACAAGATAACCCGCGTATCACGGCGCTTTATTCAGAAACACGGCCGCATGCCAGCTCCGCATGAGGTCTCGCACTATCTCCCAACCTTTACCGAGGACAAGGTCAAGTTCCTCACCAACATAGCGCAGTATCACGTCTCGCTGGACAAGGCAATAGACGACGATGCATCATCGTTCGTGGGCGACTTCATCTCCGATGACAAAACCCCTGTTCCCACTTATCATGCGGCGCGATCGGTTCTTGACACCCGTATTGACGACGCCTTGGCCACGCTTTCAAAGCGTGAGGAGACCGTGCTGCGGCTGCGCTTCGGTGTTGACGACGGGGTTCAGCGCACACTTGAGGAGGTTGGTCAGATCTTCAACGTGACCCGGGAGCGCATCCGTCAGATAGAGGCAAAGGCGTTAAAGAGGCTTCGCGACCCCTCGCGCCGCAAGATCTTTGACCCACTAAAGGAGCTGCTTCGTTAACCCTCATTAATACGTAATTTAAGGCCGCCCGAGGGCGGCCTTTTTTTTCCACCCCACGGTGCTACTGCGTATCACCGCGGGGACCCCATATCGAAAATCGGGTGAAAAATGTGGACAAATAGTAGTCAAAAGCTGGCCAAATAATACCCAAAAAGCTATCCAAAAGGTGGACAAAAGCTGGTCAAAAGGTGGTCAAAAACCCGGGATCCCCGCGAAGCTGCGAAGCAGATTTGTGGGGTGAAAAAGATGGACAAGAACGCGACTTCGTCGCAATCACAGATTGCAGATTGGAAGATTGAAGATTGGAAGATTGCTCCACAAGTGTCGCCCTTCGGAACTCTGCAAGCATCGTCCTTAAAGGTCTTTCGTCCTTCCGGCCTCCGGGCTCCAGTCCTCAGAATGAGGGATAGGAGGAGTGTTATGAGATCCTTACGTCGTATGCCTCCTTCGGAGACAATACTCCTCAGGATGACAGAGGGGGGAGTGGCGTCCTTCCACGGGGTCCCCGCGACTTCGTGAAGCGAAGGCGTGGGGTGTTTATCTGGGGTAAATTAAAGCATCAGCAGGATAACGGTTACGCAGGCGGCGGCAAGCAGGGGTGAGGCTACGGCCCAGAACACCAGCGGCGGCTTGTCCTGGCGCCGGGTGCCGTAGCGTCCGGAGGACGCATGCGTGTTACGGGTGTTACGGGTGTTATTTCCTTGCGACCGGAGCGCAAGCTCCGAGTAATAGTGAGAATGCCCCGTAGGGGTACGGGTGTTACGGGTGTCGGGCTCGCGGCTGGCCAGCTTCCTAACGGCGGCGATAAATCGCATTGCCGCAAGAATCGCAACCGCGCCCGCGATGAGTATTATAAGCACCGTTCCAAACATGTAGTCGTCATTGTAACCAGATAGGGAAGAGAGTCAAGGAAGTATTATTTCTTTGGTATTTCTCCTGGGAAAGTCCCGTGTTTTGAAAACCATTGAAGGCTTGACTGACGGAGTGCGATGTAAGTTGGATGTAATTCCGGTTCTATGGTTTGTATTCCGAAAGCGCCTACTAGAGAGTCAGCAGCCATGGCAGAGATACGTGTAAAATCCATTAGACAAATTTTGAATTTCTGTTTATCCACCATTGGACCTACTTTGAGTAGACGATTTTTTCCAACTCCTCGCCCAAGCATACTGTTGATCCCGACGTGTGTAGGATGAACGCCTAACTCACAAAGTAGGTGGTACATATAGTCGATGTTAGTTCTATGCGTAATAGGGATTCCTGTGGTTTCTTTAATCAATTTTCTTATTTCTCTAGGTTGGAATTCTTCTTTTTGTTCTCTGTTCTCAGGGTCAACATCTTTCCATCGTTGGATTGAAGGGCGGTCTAGTGCGAATTTGGTGAGGAGTAAACCACATTCAAAAATATCTCTTTGAACCATCAGGGAAACCTGGTAGAAACCGGAGAAAAGTAAAGACCAAGCTGTTGAATAGTCATTAAACAAACGAGCTCCTATACCTCGAATAAGCAATTCATCATCATCTTTGTGCAGTCGTTCGACAGCTATGAGGTTAACTATGTTGATTGAATCATGAATAAGTTGAATGTGCTCCTGCCAATCAGGATTTTCGGCAATCATTACGATGGTTTTCTTTCTAACATCCTCATGTCCTTCAAGGAGGTTGGAAAGATTTTCTGGAATGGGAGGGATAATTGTCATCGATTGTTTTGCAACCAACGTTTTAATTCAGGGTTAACTTCATAAATGTAAATCTGTCCTCCTCCAACATATTCTGCTTTTATGTATTTTTCCCACTTTAAATGGGTAATAACATGGTCGATTATTACCTCTGGAACGTTTAAATGAGATGCTATTGAGAAGTTGTCTCCGCCATTTTTATTGACGATTGAAGCGACAGTTGATTTGAATATCGATTCGTAATCTTCTCGATATGCTTTGAGGTATGCGTCCATTCCCCATTCAGTTACATGAAAACAGAATCCTTTAGCTCCTTCACTATTGGAGCCAAGAAATTTCTTTAAATCGATAAGATTCCTTCTGTCAAGAATCTCTAGTGATTCCATCATTGCGTTGAAGTCTATTTCGAACGGCTGGACTGCTTCGAAGATTTCTTCTCCTTCAATGAGGTGAGCGTAACCTTGTTCAATAAGTCTTTCGCAAGACAACTTAAGTACTAAGTTGTCTAGTTTAGTTAAATCAGGTATTAGCTCAATTCTGGTTTGGGCATATTTAGGGGGTTCACCTAGTGGGGGCTTCTCCCGGTGTTCGTAAATTGAGTTGATTATTTCATTGAGTTCATCTTCGTAATCGTTAAGATCCTTAACCCTAACCCAGCGATATGGCTTTAAGCTCTCCGGAACTTCCTCGTCTTGTATGTCAAGGATTAACGGGATAAGTCTAATATTTTCATTTATCTTTTTAATAACACTGACATCTCGTTCAGCTTTAGGCCAAGGTTTCTCAATACTGTATTGAGAAAGGACTACAATCACGGCCTGAGTCTTCTTTATCCCCTCTTCGAATATCTTGTCGACAAGATTGTCACCTGCAAGTATTTCCCGTTTATCTAACCAGACGTCTATACCTTGAGCACGTAACCTCTTGTCTAAGTCTAAAACAAATCTGGTCTTATCTTCGCTAGCGTGACTGATAAAGACTTTCGGAGTCTCCATGTTCTAAGCATAGTTAAATTTAAGAGACTGTCAACCCTCTAACCCCGCCATATCACCTTATAGCGAACAGCTCACGGCTGACAGCTGACGGCAAGAGCGCGCTGACGCACGCATTGCAAAGATCAAATTTCAAATATCAAAATGAAACGGGGCAGACAGCTCACGGCAGACAGCAGGGAGGCGACTTCGTCGCCAATGCAAAAGTCAAACTGCAAATTGGCTCCGCAAGCGTTGTCCTTCGGTGCCACGCCTCTTCGAGGCTCGCAATGACGTCTTTAATCTACACCCTTGTTATCCTACTCACCCGGTTGACAGGCGGGGTTAAGCACCTATAATCAGGGATAATTCAAGGAGGAACAGTTGGCGCACGCGTACACGCCGGGTCTTAAGGTAACGGCCAAGACAAAGATAGCAAAGGAGCGCAGGCTTCCACTGAAGGGTGAGGTTGTGGTCGCCAAGGGCCAGAAGGTCACGGGCGATACGGTGGTTGCCCGCACAGCACTTCCCGGTAACGTAGCCACGCTCAACGTGGGTCAACTTCTTGGCGTTCTGGCTTCGGACATCCCGGAACTTATGATTAAAAAACCTGGGGAGCCAATCAAGAAGGGTGAGATGATCGCTCAGACCAAGGGGCTTTTCGGTATCTTCAAGTCTAAGGTCGCCTCGCCTATCACAGGCGAGATTGAGAGTATCTCCCCGATAACCGGGCAGGTAATTATGCGCGAGCCGCCTCAGCCGGTTGAGGTAGACGCCTACATGGACGGCGAGGTTGTTGAGGTTTTCGCAAATGAAGGTGTGATCGTTGAGACCACGGGCAGCCTGATCCAGGGCATCTTCGGATTCGGCGGGGAACGCCGCGGTAAGATAAAGCTCCTCGCCTCCAGCCCTGATGAGGTGCTTGACGCGTTCGGGCTTACCCCTGATATGAAGGGCTGCGTGGTAGTAGGCGGTTCGCTCGTGACCGCCGAGGCGATTCAGCGCGGAGAAGAGCTTGGCATCTGCGGGTTAGTGGTCGGCGGAATCGAGGACTCCTCGATCAAGAAGGTTCTGGGTTACGACATAGGCGTGGCCATCACGGGTTCTGAACCGATTTCTCTTTCAGTTATAGTAACCGAGGGTTTTGGAAAGATGCCTATGGCTCCGCGAACATTTGAGCTTCTTTCCGAGCTTGACGGGCAGCGTGCTTCGATAAACGGTGCCACTCAGATCCGTGCGGGCGTGATACGTCCTGAGATCATAGTGCCGCGCGAAGTCACATGGAAAGAGCGAAGCAAGGGTTCGCTTGAGGAAGGACTCAAGGTCGGGATGCAGGTAAGGATTATCCGTGAGCCGCATTTCGGCGCCATAGGCACGGTGGTCGGCCTGCCGGTCGATCTTGAGGAGATAGAGACCGAATCAAAGGTCAGAATCCTGGAGGTGGAGCTTGCAGGAAAAGAACGTATACGTTTGCCGCGCGCCAATGTCGAGATTATCGAAGCTTAGTAACGCCGGTCTTAAGACCGGTATTTTATTCCTTTTATTGAGCGGGGCTTTCTTGATGCTTGCTGCGGCGCAGGGTTATGCCTCGCTTAAGATCGCTGCTGGTGCGCGGGAGGCCGCGATGGGGGAGACAGGAGTGGCCGGAGCCTCATCTGCAGATGCACTTCGGTGGAATCCTGCCCTTATGGTCAAGGGAGCTGGCATCGAAGCCTCCATGCATCATACCCTCTGGTTTCTTGGCACCTCTCAGAGCTCGCTTCTTATCAAGCGCAGGCTGGGTCGGTTCTCGATCGGTGCAGAGGCGATCTACTTTAGTAGCGGTGAGATAGAGTTACGCGACAGCATCAGCTCTCCCGACCCACTGGGCAGCTACCACTTTGCAGATCTCTCCCTGGGTTTAGGGGCAGGTGTTGAGGTAGTTCGTGGGACACGCATCGGGTTTGTTGCTCGATACTATCATGAACGTCTATGGAGTTACTCGGATCATACCTGGGGGTTTGACGTGGGACTGAACTATGCCCCATTATCTGGTTTTGATCTGGGGGCCTCGGTGCTTGATTTTGGCTTTGATATGCACCTGGATGCAGAGGGCTTTAAGCCGCCTATGACCATTCGGGTGGGCGGTGCCTACGCTCACGATTGGACCGAGGAGTTTGCCACGGTCCTCAATCTGGATTTCCTTTACCGTCCTTATGACAAGGAGCCAGGGCTGCGAACCGGATTGGAGGCAAAATTTTTCAATATCCTGGCCCTGCGTGCCGGAGCCAAGCTCTTGTATATGGATGAGGATCTGAAGCTTCTCTCACCTTCGGAGCTTCTTACCTTTGGGCTGGGGGTACAGCACAACTGGGTTTCACTGGACTACGCCATTGTTCCTTACGAGCGGCTGGACCTCGGGCTGACGCATCGGATAAGCCTCAACCTTGCATTTGATTGATGGCAGAGTTTTTGCTTGATTTCGAGAAACCCATAGTAGAGCTTGAGAAGCGCATTGAGGCATTGAAGGGTCTTGAAGGGGTGGATGGTGATATAGCCAGGCTAGAGAAGCAGGCTGAGAAGCTGCGCCGCAAGGTCTACTCCCGGCTTACCCGTTGGCAGATAGTCCAGCTTGCGCGTCATCCCCTCCGTCCCTACACCCTTGATCTGGTTCCCTATATTTTTACCGATTTTACCGAGCTTCACGGTGATCGTGGATTTGCCGATGATCCGGCGATTGTGACCGGTATAGCTCGTTTTCGTGGGCGCTCGTTGGCTTTGGTCGGGCATCAGAAGGGGCACGACACCAAGGAGAGGATTCGACGCAACTTCGGGATGCCACATCCAGAGGGTTACCGCAAGGCGCTGCGCATCTACAAGCTGGCTGAGAAGTTCGGTATGCCCATCATCAACTTCGTAGATACCCCTGGTGCTGATCCCGGGATTGGTGCTGAGGAACGCGGCCAGTCCGAGGCAATAGCCCGCAACCTTCAGGAGATAGCGATTCTCAGAACCCCTATCCTTGTGATAGTTACCGGTGAGGGAGGCTCGGGCGGCGCTCTGGCCATTGGGATTGGCGACCGCATCTATATGCTTGAGTATTCCTTCTACTCGACGATCTCGCCTGAGGGTTGCGCCTCGATCCTCTGGCGTGACAGTGCCAAGGCCCCACAGGCAGCCGAGGCCTTGAAGTTCACAAGCCGCGATAACCTTGATCATGGGGTTATAGATGGGGTTATCCCTGAGCCCCCGGGAGGCGCTCATCGCGACTGGCAGCACACAGCCAAGTTTATAGGTGATCAGATCGCCCAGGCCCTTGCGGAACTTGAGGGGCTTTCTCACGAAGAACTGATTGCCAAACGTATCGAGAAGTTCCGCAAGGTGGGTAAGTTCAAAACTATCCGTTAATCTATGTGGTTCTGTGAGGGCTACTCGGAGGAGTAATTAATGAGGCTTGACGGAACCCTTGAGGATTACCCGCTTTCCGATATCCTGCAGCTTATCTTTATGGGGAACCGTTCGGGCATACTGCACCTGTACTCGGGCGGTGACGAGGGAACTGTGGTCGTCGGTGATGGCCTCATAAAGTACGGGAAGACCCGGAAACTCTCAGGATTGAAGGCGGTTAGGACGATACTTAGCTGGCGCAGGGGCAAGTTCGTCTTCGATACCGAGGAGAGGGTTGAGCTCGGGGATGAGACGCGAATCAATTTACCCATACAGCAGTTTATCCTGGGGCTCTCTGCCGAGATGGACGAATTCGAGAATCTTATGAGCAGGATAGGTGGTCCTGATCGTCGCTTGATGCTTGTGCCCTTGGCACCGCAGTCTAAACCCGTAACACTTTCGCCTACCCAGTGGCAGGTGGTGGTTCACATGGGGGATGTTCCCACCGTCGCCGAGCTTCAGGGCCGCTTGGCCCTTGCCGAGCGCGATCTGTTGCGCGTGATCGTTGATCTGCGCGACCGTGGGCTCCTGACGATAGAATAATTTATGCTCCTTTTACCCTTCGGGTAAAAGATCGCAAGAGGTAGGGGCACGGCATGCCGTGCCCCTACAGTTTTGATTTGTCAGTGTTATCCTATCTTTCCAGATAACCTTTGGTGAAGACGTTTGCCGGTATTGATACCCCGAGCTGGATGTTGGTGATAACGAACTCCGACCAGGTGTTTTTACGCAGCTTGTTCTCCATCTTGATTCTTGTCGGGTAATTCTTACCGGATACCCTTTTCCATTCCAGTATCTGCACGTCCTTCATGAGCCTGCCGCTGCGGGAGTAGTACTCTGCTTTAAGGAATATGAAACTCGATTTATCAACCCACAGCTTCTGGGTGTAGTAGGAACCTTCCGCACCTTCTTTAAGTGAAAGCTTGAGAACGTAGCAGTTCTTGTCTCCAACCTTTTCTTCTCCTTCCAGTACCGCGTCGTAGTTATTAGCCAGCTCTTCGTTGGACACCGCATCCTCGTATGAGAAATCCGACCCCATGAGTGAACCGCGCATGGCGTGTCCTGCAATCTTGACAGCCTTGCCTACGTTTGGCAGGTACATCCAGAATTCATCTGCCAGCTTGAGGAACCGGGTACCCTTATCTCTTGAGGGTGAGGTGAACTCCATATAGGCTTTGTCTTCGCCCTTGGAATAACCTTCGAATTCCTTGGTGCGTACCGAGCCGGAGATGCTGATTTTAAGCTCGGCTGAAAACTTCATGGATGAGGCAACCATGTTGGCATCAACCTTGTCCAGTATCTCAGATGCGGTTAGCGCCTGAAGCGAGGTGAATATTCCGGATATCACCAGGATCATGACGGTCAAAGTGATTAGTTTTTTCATCATTTCTCCTTATTGAGATTCATTTCCAGTCTACTTTTCTTCACCCCATCTGTCTTAAGCACTTTCTGTTTACGTCTTCTAATATACGTAGCGCGGAGCTTTAGCTCCGCTGCGAGACTGAAGTCTCGCACTACATGTGCAATAGATACAAGGATTTTAGCGTTGTTTGGGGTTATTCGATAGCCTTCTATGGCGTTATCGAAATCCATCATACTCTTCTGAGCGCCTGGGCAGGCTGAACCTTGGTGCCCTGGCGGGCCGGGTAAAGTGCGGTAAACGTGGCTATGAACCAGCCGAACAGGAAGCAGGCTAAAACAACACCGGGGGTGAGGTTCAGCTGGATGATAGGATTGATGTAGATCGATCCCAGGTCCTGACCAGACAGGGAGGAGAAGTTTACCTCTGGTGCAACCAGGACTAGAACCACTCCCAACACCGCGCCGATGAGGGCCCCGAACAATCCAATCATCGATGCCTCGGCAGTCAATAGCCACAAGATGCGGTTTCCGCGCATACCCATTGCCTTGAGGATGCCTATTTCCTTGATACGCTCAAATACAGCCATGAGCATGGTGTTGATGATGGTGGCCGAAGCGATAAGAAGGATAATGGCGTATATCACCCAGTAAATCCTGAAAACCACATGCAGGAAACCCAGGACATCATCCTGCTGCCATGGTACGAACTCGAGGCCCATTGCATCTCCTGCATCCTCCTGCCAGGCAGATGCCACTTTCTCGGAGTTATCCTTGGTATCAAGGAGAACCAGAACCTCGGCTGCCCTGCCCTTGAGGTCGAGAAGCTGTTGCCCGGCAGCCAGAGGGATATAGAAGGCGTTGTCGTCAAGGTTGGCCTGGCCAATTTCAATGATGCCTTTTACGGTAAGGTTAGCACCCGAGGGGGAACCGAAGGCGTCGGCGGTGATTATTACCAGGGAATCACCTATCTTAAATCCCAGCTCCTCGGCCAGGCCCTTGCCGATGAGGATTGCTTCGTCATTCGCAGCGAGGTAGGCACCTTCCACCAGATATCTATCATCGGACAAATCGAGGAAGTCTTTCTCCCGCTCCACGTCTATTGCTGTACCAAATGCCGGCTTGGAGTTTTCGTCCTTGGAAAGCAGTACACCAAAAGGGATGCGATAGGTGTAGGCTGTTACCTCAGGAGTGGTCTCAACCATCTCCTCTAATTCAGGTGTGATGAATACCGATTCCTCAAGAGGAGACAATCTTTCCCGGCGTAGATATTCTGGAGTGACTACGCGTACGTGGCCGGACTTGATGCGAGCCGTGTTTTCAATCATGCTATCAACAATCCCGGTGATAAATGCCTGGGCGTAGATGATTAGCATCACCGCGATGATTATGCCGACGGCGGTCAGGACGGAGCGGCGTTTGTTTCTCAGAACGTTCCGGAATGCCAGTTTCAGCAGCATCTTATCCTCCTGGGGATAATAATAGGTAACCACAAAGGCACTGAGGCACAGAGAGGAATTAATGAAATCGAAGTCACTCTGTGTCCTCTGCGGTTCTCGGTGTTCTCTGTGTCGAATAAGATTTTCATTTCGTCTGTAAGGAGTTCTAATCTGTGCAATCTGCGAAATCTGCGGTTTTTCATCTCTTCTCCTATGTGCTGCGCAGCGCTTCTGAGGGTTCTATCCTGGTTGCCTTGCGTGCAGGGATCAAAGTGATTACTGTGGAGATGATCCAGCCCAGGAAGAAGGTGAACGCCATGTATCCGAAGTTGTACTCGCCCCTGAAATTAAGATTCATAGGCATGGGCATCTCGAAGTTGCCTATCAACGAGGTCATATCCATGCCTACTTCGGTCAAGAATATGACCACTCCAAGCCCCAGTATCACTCCAACCAGGCCGCCTAAGAAACCGATGACCGAACCTTCCATGAGCATCATCCACCGGATATTTCCTTTACTGAATCCCATGGCGCGCATGGTGCCCAGTTCAGGAATACGTTCGTAGATCGAGAGTAGCATGGTGTTGACGATTCCCACCAGAGCGATAACGATGACTATGAGTGCGATCAAGTATCCCACCGATTGTTTCTGGCCGGAAATCTCGAACAGGGTTGCATTGAGGTCGAGCCAGGTGTAGAGTTCGTATTTGCTGCCCAGGTCTTTATTGATTCGCTGCCCCAGGGTATCGAGTCGTTCAAGATCTTTGGGATTGCCTTTGATGTGCAGGTTGATCTCTGATGCGGCATCGGGTGCCTCGAGTATTACCTGCGCCTCAGCCAGGGAGATAAATATGGCGTTACGGTTGATTACGGGATTGGACGTATTTACGATTCCTGTTATCTCGTACTCCCGTACATCCATTACCCCGCGGCGGGACCTGGTCTGGATAAGGACGTAATCGCCCAGTGCAACGTTTAACTCCTTGGCCAACCCCGAACCTATCACCAGGTCGCCGTCAGCGGCAAGGAAGCGGCCTTCATCGATGTAATTTTCGAGCTCGAACACCTTTGCGTCCATCTCAGGATCGATACCTACACCAAACGCGAAAAGCTCGGCCTCAGGGGCTATGGCGAATACTGCGAAGCGCAGCCGAGGGGTTGCGGAGATGACATCGGCATAGCCACCTTCCAGCTTGGTAGATAGTACCGAGGCGTCCTCGATTAAGGTATCAAGGGGGAAAAGGAAGCGGTCCTCAAAAACACCGGTAGGATAAACCACCAGTTCGGAGTTGTCGGTTTCCAGGATGTTGCGTATGCTCTGATTCTCAACCCCGCCGAACATGGAGTCTATCATTATCATGAACATGAGCCCCACGCCGATGGCCACCGCGGTGATCAAGGTTCTTCTCGTGTGGCGGAAGACGTTGCGTACTGCTAACTTGAACAGCATGACTACTTCCCGGACTTTGTGTTACGGGTTGTGTTACGGGAATCGGAGGCTACCTTGCCGTCCTTTAGGAGTATCAGGCGGTGGGCAAAATCCATGACCATCTTGTCGTGGGTGGAGAAGACGAAGGTGGTGTTCTTTTTCTTGTTTAATTCTTTCATGAGTTCCAGGGTCTCCATGCCGGTGGTGGAGTCCAGGTTGGCGGTAGGTTCGTCTGCCAGAACCAGTTTGGGTTCCTTGATCAAGGCCCTGGCAATGGCAACGCGCTGCTGTTGTCCACCCGACATGGCAAGAGGACGGCGATAGATGTAATCCTTGAGGCCCACATCGATCAGTAGCTGTTCTACCGTCTCCTTGCGCTTGCGTTTACTCCATTTGAGAAGGATCAACGGTATCTCCACGTTTTCGAACGCAGTAAGCACCGGGATCAGATTGAACGACTGGAACACGAACCCTATGGAGTTCTTACGCAGTTCGGCACGTGCCTTGTTGCTCAAATCGGCCAGGTCGGTGCCGTTAAGCGAGACCGTGCCAGAGGTAGGCACGTCCAGACAGCCGATGATGTTTAATAGTGTGGTTTTGCCTGAACCTGAAGGACCGGCGATGGAAAGGAACTCTCCCTCGGCTATCTCCAGGTCAACGCCACGCAGCGCCTTGGTTATGACCTTGCCGGTCTTGTAGTCCTTGGTCAGGTCTTGGATGGTTAAGAGGGCCATTGTTTCTCCTTTGCTGCGTTATTTCTTCTCCAGCCCCTTAAGGATGAGATCAACGTATTCCTCAATCTCATCGTCAGTGAGCTCTCTTGTTTTCAAATACTTGGTGATGAACTTGCTGCCCTGCAGAAAGGCGAGGCTGAACATGTACCATACAGCCAGCTTGGGGTTTATGGGACGGATCTCGCCTTTTTCCACGGCCTGGGCAATTATCTGTTCCATGTACTTTATGGACTGGCCCATTGCCGATTCCAGCTTGGGCGATAGCCCTGGCGAGCCGCTGTCTATCCATTCCCTGGTGAAAAGTTCAATAGCGGTATTTTTCTTTTTTGCCAGTTTCATCTTGGCTTTGGCCAGGGCCAAGAACCTGTCGCGTAACGAGGCGCTGGGGTCATCAATCCTTTTTAACAATTCCAGCAAACCTACCGCGCTTTCGATCAGTGTTGCCTGGTAAAGTCCCTGCTTATCTTTGTAATAGTAGTAGATATTGGGCGAGGTGACGCCTGCTTTATCGGCAATATCCCTGATCGAAGCGCCTTCAAATCCTTTCTGAGCAAACAGTTCAGTGGCGGCATCCAGAATCTTTTTTCTAACCTCACCGCGCTTGCGGCGCTTCTGGTCTGACTCCTTACGGGTAATTAATTTGTTCTTCATCTCTCCTTCCTTCAATTTGGGCGAATCGGCTGTCAGCTGAAATACCCTACGAGGTTTTGAACCTTGTGCCATATACCTTCCTTGGGAAGTCACCCTTTGCATACTCAACCTTACGTTCCCTTTTCACAATAACTTCATCTGCATACGCCTCTATTACCTCCCCTATGATCAGACTCTTATCCCCGGTTTCTATCTCATGATCGAGCTTGCATTCTATGTGAGCCACACATTCATCTATAATTGGAGCTTTTACCGCGCGTGCCGGTTTCGGGGTCAGGCCTGTTTCTTTAAATTTATCCACCTCATGACCTGAATGGAGACCGCAGTAGTATATCTCCGGCTTCAATCCCGAGGTGGGCACATTTATGACGAACTCCTTGGTTGAGGTTATCAGTTTATAGGAATAAGAACCCCTCCCTATAGCGCACGCTATCAGAGGGGGGAGTTTGGAGACGGGCATGCAGAAGCTAAGGGCTATGATGTTTGATTCCCCGGCAATATCACCGCACGTTATAAGGTAATGCCTCATCGGCCACATGAACTCCAGATATTCAACATCTACCTTCATTTTATCTCCTATCGGCATTGGCTTTTATCTCAAGCATCATTCCCCCAAGATCCAATCTCTTTAACGAACGTTAGGTAAATTATAGGAGGATTTTTGGATCTGTCAAGGTGTTTTAACGAATGTTAATTAAAATTCGCCTGCCAGTGGGTTTTTAGGGGTTTTCTCCGAAAACAATCATGTTTTGAATTTGAAGTGGGGTGTTAGGGATAGACTAACTGAAGTCAATGTCCGCTACAGGTACGTCATCCTCAATCGTCCTGCCTTTTGCCTTCTTGTTTTGCGAACATGTACTATGCAGCTAACTGCGTCTCATGTTAGCCCTCTTAATTTCGTTTCCCCTTTAGCGCACGCGGATGAGCTTTCTTGTAGCCGTATGGTTCCCTGCCTCCATCCTGATGAAGTAGACGCCAGTGGCCACAGCTCGACCGAGATCATCTCGACCATCCCAGGTTATAGCATAATGACCCGAGGCCTTGATACCAGAGCTCAGGGTCTTCACTGGCCTGCCCGAGACATCGTAGACCTTCAGGTTGACCAGGCCTGAATGGGCAAGCGAATAGTAAATATCGGTGGAAAGCTTGAAGGGGTTG
>NJBO01000021.1 GCA_005223075.1 candidate division TA06 bacterium B3_TA06
GGTGTACTGGACTATATCAAGGATCCCTTGCCAACGCTGACTAGAATAAGAAGATTGACCAGGGAGAAAGCCTTTCTTAGCTTTCCAAAACTTTGGAGTTACAGAACCCCCTTGCGGAAGCTAAGGCTAGGATTAAAACGATGCCCTGTCTATTTCTACACAAGGCGCAGGATCTATGAGTTGATCACTTATGCCGGGTTCAAACGAATCACAATCGAGCAGATGGGTCCCATGTACTTTGTGATCGTTGTCCCGGATAACCCCTGATCTGATTAAAGATAATCCGACAGAAAATTCTGGCTGGAAGCTTGGGTTTAGAAATACCTAACCTTGACAAACCTCAAATTTTGATTATGTTTCGGCTGTGTTGGAGTGGCGCCTCAGTTGATTCTTGAACGTCGGAGGAGGCGCTTCCTTCACCCCCATAGACACAAGAGGTTGACTGGAACAAGGGACGGAACCAAAACCACGATCGACGGAGTACTCCGTCGATTGAGAAAACCGAAGGAGGATTAAATGAATAATCAGTGTAAGAGAACCTTATTGTTCCTTCTGGCGATGGTTCTTCTCATCACCACACCAGCGTGGGCTCAGCTAGGAGAGCCATTGCTGCGAGTCGGAGACTGGCTCAACCCTGAACCCTGGCATAACTGGATAGGAGGAGAAAACAACACCACACAGGTCCAGCTTCACGTTCTGGATCCCGAAGGAGAGATCCAATACGTAGACTTCTTCTATTCCATAGACGAAGGAAGAACCTGGAAGCTCTTCGGCACCGACCAAGATGGATCTGAACCTATATATGCCGTAGAGACTGCAGGTAACCCTGAGGGGGACGGATGGTCTGCTTACTTGCCTCACAATATTGTCCCCCAGGAGGATATGAGCGTCATGTTCCGGGCCACTGCTCACATGGAGCGTGAAGAGTTCAGCGTGGAGACCGACCGCACCTACGATCCCACCCCCCTTGACGATGTAGCGGTCGAGTTCGAATGGCATGATGACACCTTACTGGTTTCCGTCCAGGACATTTATGAGGAGATAGCCACAGTTATTGACTACACCGACCTGAAGCTGGCGAAATTTGAAAAGGGAATACCGGAGATCGACCAGCGCGTTCATTCCGACAATCACTGCGCTCCCACCGGGGCGGCAGCCTGCCTTAAGTACTTTGAGAATCAAGGAGATAACCAGATTGGAGGCGGACTGAGTGATCATGACCTGGTGGATGCCCTTGCGGCGGAAATGGGAACCAGCGCAACCTCCGGAACTACGGGTTCGGGCATTGTAACGGGTCTGGTGGATTGGATTGCAGCCCACGGTAATGGCTATACGGTTACAAACCCAGGCTACGACTGGGACATAATGCGCAATGAACTGGAGAGGGGCCAGGATGTTTTGTGTGGAGTTATCTGGCCTGGCGGAGGAGGCCACATCATGACTTTGAACTCCATCGTAAACACACCGCTTCCCAACGATAACTTTGAGGTTGACTTCATGGATCCATGGACCGGTGAGACTGAAACAGGAGAACTGGACCCCAACACAGGCCTTCTGACTAACCTGACCGGGACAGGCCCCACAGGCACCATACTTGTGATGTTCATCGTCTGCCCTAAAGAATCGAATTCCGGCGGGGACGGCCCGGGTGAACCCCAAGGCAGCTCCGAGGGACCCAATCCACCTCCAATTCCCCTCACCTTTGATGAGCCAGGGGACTACTTCGTTCACGTCGTGCTCGTGGATCGGACGGGCAACGCGCACCGTTTTATCGAAATCGTATCCTATGAACCAAGCGCCGTTGAGCAGGATCAGGGTGTGATCCCGCAAGAGATCTACCTCGGACAGAACACACCTAATCCCTTCACATCAACCACGGAGATTGCCTTCGGTATACCCACGAGGAACGAGGTAAGCCTTTCAGTCTACAACTCGGCCGGGCAGAAGGTAGCCACCCTGATTCGGGGTATGGTTGAACCTGGAACCCATCGCGTTTCCTGGAACGGCAGAGACGAGCAGGGCAGAGGACTCACAAGCGGCGTTTACTTCTGCGAACTCAAGACGGCCGACGGATTCAGGCAAACTAGGAAGATGCTTCTGGTTGAGTAATCCAAACGGTTCGGATGCGATCTTTTGTCCTCCGACAAAAGGAGCATTTTAAAAAGGCCCGCCTTGCAAGGCGAGCCTTCACAATGACTCGGCGGCGACCTACTCTCCCACGCCGTTACCAGCGCAGTACCATCGGCCCTGGGAGGCTTAACTTCCGTGTTCGGAATGGGAACGGGTGATCACTCCCGGTATAGCCGCCGAAAAACTCATTGTCCAATCCCTCTCTCACAGAAACGGAATTATACTTACCCATTACCCGCTGTCAACCTTTGGCTTTTTGGAGTGCATAAACCATGTTGATGCCGCAATGACCGTGTCATTGCACTCCATAGCAGTCTGTTCGCACAGGCTGGAGAGCCTGTGCCACATGCCTGGCTTAATTAATGAAGCGGGCCGAGCTGACGCAAGGCGGGCGTCCAAAGACGCCAACGTCGGCCCCTACGAACTGTTCGCGGGTACTCATGTCTGTTCTATTCGTCAACTTGACAAAGTGAGAGTTATTCTTTTTCTGATTTGTTTACTGACGATGATTGGGGCTCGGGCCAGTACCGGCCAACGTTTTCCCTGAACTCCTTGCCGGTGATGACCATCTCTTCCTCGATATCCAGCCCGCTGAGCCGTGACAGGATTGCGATCGCGGTATCAGAGCTCTTGTTTTCTGCGGTTCGGCATTCTTCAAGGAACCGGGGGATGAGCTCCGGATTTCCGGACTTTTCCACCACCTTGGCCCAGAAGTAGGGAGCGAGAAGATAACCGAAGACATCAACCGACCTTCCACCCCTGAGATTAATAATCTGAGCTTCCTTCCAGGTCCTGAGATCGTAAGTCTTTTTTGGATCATACCTTGGATAGTCATCCCGGTGCAGACGGGAATAGCCTTCTGGATAATAACGCTTTTCAATCTCGAAAGCGGCGTAGTTGGCCAACCCGTCTCCAATCCAGCGGCCATCAACGTTGTAAATACTACCAAGAGAACTCTCCACCCATTCATGTGGAATGGTTCCGAAGACGTATGAACTGTCAATCTCAGGGGTGGTCCACCACCCTCCGCCTATATGAAGTTCAAAAGTTGCCGTATCCTGTTTCAAGACCACCTTAACTGGTTTCAATTCCATATCGAGTTCACTTTCTATAACCTTTCTGCCTTTCAGGACCGCATCCAGAACCTGGCCTGCTTGTTTGTTGAATTCACTCGGATAAAGAACCCGAATTCCATCTTCTTCCAACTCAGGCATACCGTAAGATAAATACAAAGGTGCATTCCTCGCTGCTATGAAAAGTTTGAAAAAGACTGTGAGGGAACCGATTAGACCCAAATTTGTTGATTCCGAACCGGCTGACCCAGTCAAAGGGAATTCTCCCTTGACTGGCTGGCAGGAATATACCTTAAAACCTGTTATTCTTCGTGCCTTCCTCGGGATCCAAAACACAACTTCACCGTTTTTATCGGATGTCTTTTCGAACCTCCCTTTCTTTGTCTCAACCACGCATAAAACACCCGAAGCTGGTTTCCACAGGGAATCGTGGAAGGCAAAGAAGATAGGCAGGCTGTCTGCCCTGGTAATCTGAGACATAAAAAAGAGCTCGTCCCTTGCGTACTCGGTGAGGTCAAGGGTGTCGGTGTAGGCTTTGGTTTCCTGAGCTATTACAGCGCTGAAGGTTAATGCCAAAAGGATTGACGTTCCCCAAATCGATCCTGGCGTCCATCTCTTATGCATTCCTACCTCCTTGATTCACTTATTAAGACGAAGCTTTTATTAGAAAGTTTCTTGCCTGGAGAAAAAATACCCCTGACCGAAGCCAAGGGTATATAAAACTCTACGAGGTCCCCGAACGGATGCAAAGCAGCCGTTTGGGGTACAAAGGTAGGGAGTGCATTAAGAGAAGTTCAAGCCTCACGGCCGATTAGTACCACTCGGCTAAATACATTACTGCACTTACACCTGTGGCCTATCAAACTCGTAGTCTTCGAGCGGCCTTCAGGGGGCTTTGAGCCCCGGGAGACCTAATCTTGAGGTTGGCTTCCCGCTTAGATGCTTTCAGCGGTTATCCATTCCGCACATAGCTACCCGGCGATGCCGCTGGCGCGACAACCGGTACACCAGAGGTGCGTCCATCCCGGTCTTCTCATACTAGGGACAGCTCCTCTCAAGTCTCCTGCGCCCACGATGGATAGAGACCGAACTGTCTCACGACGTTCTGAACCCAGCTCACGTAGCGCTTTAATGGGCGAACAGACCAACCCTTGGGACCTTCTCCAGCCCCAGGATGCGCTGAGCCGACATCGAGGTGCCAAACACCGCCGTCTATAAGAACTATTGGGCGGTATTAGCCTGTTATCCCCGGAGTACCTTTTATCCGATGAGCGATGGCCCTTCCACAAGGAACCACCGGGTCACTAGGTCCCGCTTTCGCGCCTGCTTGGCCCGTCGGCCTCACAGTCAGGCTTGCTTATGCCCTTACACTCTGCACACGGTTACCGTCCGTGCTGAGCAAACCTTTGAACGCCTCCGTTACCTTTTAGGAGGCAACCGCCCCAGTCAAACTGCCCGCCTGGCACTGTCTCCAGCTTTGATGCATGGATTAGAGCCCCAACAACCCAAGGGTGGTATTTCACCGATGACTCCACCCAGACTGGCGTCCAGGCTTCACTGTCTCCCACCTATACTACACATGGATGGCCAAGACCCAATACCAGGTTACAGTAAAGGTTCACGGGGTCTTTTTGTCCAATCGCGGGTAGGCGGCATCTTCACCGCCACTACAAATTCGCCGAGCACTCCGTCGAGACGGCGCCCCACTCGTTACGCCATTCGTGCGGGTCGGAACTTACCCGACAAGGAATTTCGCTACCTTAGGACCGTTAGAGTTACGGCCGCCGTTTGCCGGGGCTTCGGTCGGGAGCTTCGTCCTCAAAAAGAGGAGTGACCCCCTTCCTTAACCTTCCGGCACCGGGCAGGCGTCAGGCCCTATACGTCGTCTTGCGACTTAGCAGAGCCCTGTGTTTTTGATAAACAGTCGGCGGGGCCTGGTTTCTGCGACCTCCCCGAACTTGCCAAACGAGTTAACTCGCCCGGGAAGGCATCCCTTCTTCCGAAGTTACGGGATCAATTTGCCGAGTTCCTTAACGGAGTATCACTCGAGCGCCTTAGGATTCTCTCCTCGCCTACCTGTGTCGGTTTACGGTACGGTCGGCTGTGAACCTGGCATAGAGGCTTTTCTCGGCAGGTGTTTGAGACGAGTTTGCGGCCAAAGGCCTTCCATTCCTCCTTTGGGCTCAGGCCCGCGGATTTACCTACGGACCACCCTCCGGAGTTGGACCACCATCCAACAGGTGGATCATCTCTTGCGCCTGCGTCCCCCCATAGCTCATAACGGTTCGCAACCGGTACGGGAATATTAACCCGTTTCCCATCGGCTACGCCTTTCGGCCTCGCCTTAGGGACCGACTAACCCTGGGCGGATTAACCTTCCCCAGGAAACCTTAGGCTTTCGGCGGACAGGTTTCTCGCCTGTCTTGTCGCTACTAATGCCGGCATGATCGCTTCCGATACGTCCAGCGCGCCTTACGACACGCCTTCACACGCTTACGGAACGCTCCCCTACCGCGACGCTCTAAAGAGCGCCACCCATAGCTTCGGCGGCTGACTTAGCCCCGTTATATCTTCGGCGCGGAACCACTCGACTGGTAAGCTGTTACGCATTTTTTAAATGATGGCTGCTTCTAAGCCAACATCCCAGCTGTTTGGGCAATTCCACTTCCTTTGCCACTTAGCCAACACTTAGGGGCCTTAGCTGATGGTCTGGGTTGTTTCCCTCTCGGCCATGGAGCTTATCCCCCACAGCCTCACTCCCAGGCTCTAGAGTAACGGCATTCGGAGTTTGGCTGAACTTGGGGAAGAATCTCTTCCCCTTATCCAATCAGTCGCTCTACCTCCGTTACTGAACACCTGAGGCTGTCCCACAAGACATTTCGGGGAGAACCAGCTATCACCTGGTTTGATTAGTCTTTCGCTCCGACCCACAGCTCATCCGAGGATTTTGAAACATCCACCGGTTCGGGCCTCCACGAGGTGTTACCCTCGCTTCACCCTGGCCATGGGTAGATCACCAGGCTTCGGGTCTACTATACGCGACTTCGCGCCCTGTTTGGACTTGCTTTCGCTGCGGCTTCGCCCCTTAAGGGCTTAACCTTGCCGCGCAAAGTAACTTACCGGCTCATTATGCAAAAGGCACGCAGTCACCCGTGCTTGAACGGACACAGTCCGAACAAGCACTAGGCTCCTACTGATTGTAGGTGCACGGTTTCAGGTTCTATTTCACTCCCGTCTCCGGGTTCTTTTCACCGTTCCTTCACAGTACTGGTCCACTATCGGTCATCTGGACGTATTTAGCCTTAGACGGTGGGCCGCCTGAATTCCCACAGGGTTCCACGTGTCCCGTGGTACTCGGGTGCCTGGCTAGGAGACACATCCCCTTTCGCTTACAGGACTATCACCTACTCTGGTTCGCCTTTCCAGGACGATTCGGCTAGAAGATGCGTTTTGTAACTCCTTCCCGGGAGCTGCAGCTCCGGGACACCAGGTCCCACGACACCGCTGAGGCAAGGCCTGCAGGCTTGGCACCTCAATCGGTTTAGGCTTCTCCCTTTTCGCTCGCCGCTACTGGGGGAATCGCTTCGCTTTCTTTTCCTCCGGGTACTGAGATGTTTCACTTCCCCGGGTTGGCCTCCCTGTCTCATTGAGGCAGGGATAACGAGACATGACTCTCGCTGGGTTTTCCCATTCGGAGATCGCCGGGTCAAAGGTTGTTTGCACCTCACCGACGCTTATCGCAGCTTACCACGTCCTTCATCGCCGCCAGATACCAAGGCATCCACCGTACACCCTTAGTAGCTTGAACTTGTACTCTCCGCTTGCACTCCCAATTTTCCAAAGAACATAGGCTGAAGGACACCGTCCTTCCGCCGTTCACTTTTGTACCACTCTCCTCTCCCTCCAACTGATGATTATAGGCGAATCTTTTCCCTTGTCAAGTGTCTAAGAGGCAAGTTGCCTATATCAACCAGCTTAAGGAACCTGTCTATTCAGAAACCGTTTCTGTCTTAGGTATCTTGCGCAAGATCAGGATAAAGCGGCCCGGCTCCCAGGGAGTCGGGCCGCCGGTGCTAATCCACCGAGTTGAAAACGCCTTATCTCAGAAGGACGATCTTGGCGGTGCGGTTGAACTGCGGCGTAGTTATTCTTATGAAATACAGGCCGTCTGCAAGCCTTCTGCCGGCATCGTCCGTCCCGTTCCATGAAAGGCTGCCCTCACCTGAAAGCTCGCCCTCCTGAAGCGTACGCACCAGCTTACCGGTCACGTCAAAGATGCGAACTGTTACCTTGGTCGGGGTCCCAACAGAGTAACTCACAAAGGTGCCTGTTGCAGAAGGGTTAGGCCCTGCAATTTCTATCCGAAGCACATCGGGTTCTTCAGCTATGCCTGTCCAAGGCACGCCCTGGAACATCACACCCATAGGGGTGGACGCCAGATAATCCTCAGTTGCACTGGTAGCGTAGAAGGTGGGCCATGTATAGAAGGCTGTCGTCGCAGACCCAGGAGGCAAACTTCACGTTAGTGGAGTCGCCGGGCTCCAAAGGCCCTGCCACGTAGAAGCTGTCGTGGTAAGGTGCGGTGTGATAGCTCATAGAGGCGATCTCCGAGTGGCAGTAGAACCCCTCTGCCGGCTCGGTGCCGATGCTCGTAAACCAAGCCTCAGGAATCATCCTGGCACAGACTGAGTCCTGCTCAGGAGCCACGATGGTGGTGGCCGTGACCTCAACGCCAGCCAGTATGTCGCAGTAGCCGACCTGGGTGTTGTTGGATGGATTCTCATCCTCTGTCGTCTTCTCAGGCCAGAGGTATACGGTCACCTCGACCCTGTAGCGGTCCCCCGGTCCACCCGGTGGCGTCCATGAGGGGAAGTTTACGTCGTCCTCTTCGCCCGGATCGAGGTAAACGATGCCCTCAAGATCGCCTTTTTCGTAGTGGGCACCCGGCCCTGTGATACGGCACTTGGCGTAGCATGAGTCCACGCCTCTGCCGAGGTTGGCGATGACCGCTCTGGGCTTTATCTCTCCTCGCTCGATCTTGCCCACCGGATCGATAATGCGGGTACATGCAAGGTCGCGACCCAGCGCCTCTAGATCGTTATCAATCCACACACGGTGATTTGCTCCGCTCACGGTAAGGCTCATCGGACCCGCTACCGGATTGATATCCAGATAGGCCTCGCCCTCCGCGTCGGTCCTTGCCCAAGCGTACACGTAAGGCTCCTGGCGAACGCAAACGAGCATACCCTCCACCGGGTAACCGGCCTCTGAGCCGACCGTGACCTTGAAGGTCTGAGGACCTGCGTGCGGCTCGTCATGGGTGACAATGAAAGCCGAGATCTCACGCGAATGGATTGGCATCGCAGGATCGCCGAAGAGGCTGAGTTCGTATATGCACCAGCGTCCGACCCGGTAGGAGCCCCAGTATCCGGCGTTATCGTCCTTAGCCGCAATAAGGGTCGGGCCCGCCTCGGGGTTCGCCTTATCGTAGATGGTCTCGAAGAAGGATACGTCCAGGTCCTCGGAGGGGCCGCGTGCTGGTGGTGTACCCCAGCCGTAGCGGGAGTTGCCTACCCAGGCCACAGTGCCGCCCTCTTGGGCGTTCTGGAACGCCTCAACCAGACAGTCCGGGCTGTTGTAGTCGAAAGCCCCCACCAGACATGCGATGGAAACGTAGACCGGGGTCTTGCCAGCATTGGTAAGATTGTTCGCATGGGTGGTGATGAACAGACCATTTGCACATGAGATGCCGATCACATTCCCGTGGGCCATGTGGTGAACGATGCCCACCCCCTCGTTCAGCGAATCCTGGACCGCTGCACGTGAAAGCGTACCCTGGGTCTCGTACATCCTGGCGATTCTCGTTTCAGGATGCGTAAGATCGGCGATGGTGTTGTTGGTTGCGTCACCCGGGTAATAGGGGTTTGTCCATAATATCTCAGCCGGCAGCATAAGCTTGTCGGCGAAACCTTCAGGCGGATTCTCCTGGTAGGCCTTCACCTTATCAACAAAAAGCTCAACCTGGTCTGCATTGTCAACACAGGCACGACCAACCGCAACCTCGGCATACAGGTCAGGGTTGTCGTTCATCTCCCCGAAGACATCATCGCCGTCGGCATCCCAATCGCCGTCCAGCGCCCCGAAATACATGTCCGTTGGGATCGTATCATAGGGATGAGGCCACCAGCCGTACTGGAACACCCAGCAATCCCGCGTGGGTACCAGCTGCGCGTCTCCTCCAAGCAGTAGATACTCAAGCCCCCACTCCTCGTGCGCATAAGAGACGAAGTTGCGTATCTTTTCGGCAAGATCCCGGCCACTAAAGCCGGCATCGATGCTCTCCAAAGAAACAACCGTGTCCCGGTCGCCCAGCTTTGTGTTCCAGTCGGCAAGCGGCTGGAAAGAGCTTACGAGCGATGCGGGCGTCACGATGGCATGACGATACTCGTCAGGGGCAGGGGCAGAGAAGGTGGTAAGCGCGCCGGCCAGCTCGGGGTTCTCGACCAAACCCCGAAGCCTCTGCCTAAGACTCGCTACCTGGCCAGCGGAAAGACGGACCGATCCGCCGTCATAGGTAAAGTCCTGCTCGTACTCGATCGTAAGTACCATGTTTTCAGCGACTTCTATCTTGCCCTGGGCCGGTATGTAGCGGATAGGACGCAGTGCAATCGCCGCGATCCGTTCGCCCTCCAGGAGACCCTCGGATAAAAGCTCGGCTTGGAAATCGAACAAGGGCACAGTGGAGGAATAGACCTCTGCAAGCGGCTCGACAAACTCAACCTTCTGTGAGCTGAAAGGCCTTGCGGGCTGCGCAGGATAGAGGGGTTTAGCCACGCTAAGCGTCCTGATGCTTGTGGCCTCAAGGCGAACCCGGCTCACGCACATACCCCTTGGAAGAAGATAGCGCCTGGCCATGAAAGGCACGAGTGGATGCCCTGGCTGGGCGTCGTAGCAGGCGTCGGAAAACGAGATAAGGGTATACTCGCCCACTGCTTCTATACGAAGCTCGCTTGAGGAAAACTCTAAAACGTACTGCAGCTCGCCCGCTTGAATCGCCCCGGCCGCAAGGGGCAACAATATCACGGCAAGTGCAAGTAGGGGAATACTACGGCCATTGGCTCTCATCAAAACCTCCAGGTTTGTTTGCATCGTTTCATCTATGCTCTACTTGATTCTACCCGTGATAGCAAAGGTTGTCAAGCAAATCGAGTCTGTGCGCCAAGAGATGGTTAGCAAGCAGAGTCTATGTTCCTTTCCCATTCCCATTTTCAGCGCACCTATCAGCGCAGCATAACGAACTTGCCAACCAACTGCTGGTCGCCGGCCTGGACCCGCACGAAGTAAACACCTGAAGGCTGAGCCTGTCCCACGCGATCTATGCCATGCCACTTTACACTCGCGTTACCTGAGGGATCGGGATCAGCTGAAGTTTCATATACCCTGCGTCCAAGTTTGTCATAGATGGCCAGCTTCACGGGTTCCCAACAGCCAGTGATCGTAAAGCTTGTTACATTGCCGCGAGAAAATGGCAGCATCTCGAGAACCAGTGGTTCTCGCATCACAGAGGAGGGCGAGGAGGGCTCGGCAACACCTAAAACACGCACACCCTCATAATCCGTGATCATGAAGTCAGTAAGCTTACCTGGAGCAAACTTCACAGCCGATTGGCTCGACCTCTCTTCGTAAGAATAGGTGGAGCAATGTCCAAGATCATACTCGGCATCAACCTGAAGTCGTAAATCCGTACCCTCAAATGAAACGGTACCGGAGATAACCTCGCCCATCTCAGCATGGTTGTTGAAGAACACAATGTAACAGACTTCCTCAGAGGGTAATGGGAGAGTGGAATCGATCTTTGCTTCGATGGAGAAGTGCTCGTAGGTGTAGAAATCAAGTTCGCGTGGCTGGGGTTTGTAGTTGGTGGTAAGTGTGCAAGGGATAGCAAAATGCGTACCAGCGGGTGCCGAAGTGGAATCAATAATCTGCCCCAGGCTCTGCAGGTAAACCGAGGCGTAGTAGTTCTGTTCTTCTCCAAGTGTAGTTGTGTAAACCCCATTACGGTCAGTAATCCCGGAAAATCCTCTATATTTCTGAATCGTTTTCCAGCCTTCGCTTAACAGCTTGACGTCAGTGTTCGGTACAGAATTACCGTCCTTGTCGTATACGTTTACACTCAGTGTGCAGGAGGCCGAGTAGGTCTCGATCGAACTCCACTGAAAGCCGTCAGGCCGCCAGTTCCAGATCATTGAGCAGTACTTGCCGCCGCCGCGATCCTTGTCGTAAGCACAGCCTGAGTCAGCGGCGTGCGTAACCCCGCCGCCCAGATCAACCTGGCATGGATACCACCCGCCCGATTCTGAAGATAGATAATCATCAGGCCACCAGAACGCGTTCCACACGTGGTCCTCGTTGATGTCCATTACACCCAGAGCCGGTATCAAGCCGGTTCGCAGCCCGGCGCAGAAGAGGTCCTGGCACTCGCCGCAGTTGCCGTCGTGATCGACAGCGATCTCCGAGGGCTGAATCGGACGGGGGTTGGTGGCAGATCGAGGCAGAACCCTCGAGGTCCACCAGCCGATGGCATTGATGGCACCCATATCAGTCGAATGCTCGCGATCACCGGGCCAGATGTGTCTTTCGCCGTCCCAGACGTAGGCGATATCGGCAAGCGCGTCGCGCAGGAGAGGATAGGGATCTCCTGCTGAATTGGCGGTGTAGGAGGAGGTCCCGTTATCGTAGTAAAGGAACTCTCGCCAGAACTTGTTATAGATGATCTTGGGCAGCTCGTCTGTGATGTGCGGCATGATTACGTACCAGTAGTAAATCTCAGTGTGTATTTCAAAGGTTACGGTATCCTCACCATCCAGCCCCTTGTAGCGGGCAGTGGAGTAGTAATCATCATCGGTTTCAGGATCGCCGTAATCAACGATCTCAACATAGTTCAGTTCATCGTCGATCGCGAACAGGGAATCCAGGTTGCGCTCAATGATGGAAAGATCCATAGCCATAAGGTGTGGAGGTGAGATATGTGCCACCTGAAAGGCGATCTCGTCACGCAGACGGACATCCGCAGGATTTAGGATCATCTCAGCCAGGGTGTTCTGGCGCGAATCGCTCACCTGCATCAGGTTATCAACGAGATCGGGCCGGAGCCAGCGAGGAGCCGCCTCAACCGCGGCCTCGGCATCTGCAGTCAGACCGTAGTCCGGTGCAAGGGTATCGGCAAGGGTAAGGGCGTCAGGATCGCAGCGCAGGACGAGTCCGGTCAAAGGCGGAAGCAGCAAGCGGAAACTAACCTCATCATAGGTCTGGCCGTCATAGACGACCCGCAACCCCAGCTGTTCTGCCTGCCAAGACTCCGGAATCTCCCCAACGACAGCCTCAGGTTCCACCGGCCACATCTCAGCAGTTATCCCCCGATCCACCTCGCCAGAGGCAATGAGGGAAAGCATCACTAACAACCAGTTCATACCGCCTCCTTGTTTGGTTATCTTGATGCGATTTCACCTCGATCTTAATCACTGCGGCTTGATTTGTCAAGTGGATAAGACTCAGAACCAATCTTTAATTAGCTGTAGGTGTTTTTCTTTTCAGAAATCGCCTATTGACTCAGTGAGTTGATCTAGGACTCGGGTTCGCCCACGAAGTTAACGCGCACCTCCTTTATATCCCAGAGATGATCGAGCTTCTCGTGGATCTCCTCGGAGATGTGGGCGGCGAACTTGTGATCAGGTGTAAGATCAAGATCTATGATTATCACCCCGTCGGCGACGTCGAAGTTCACCAGGAGCTGCATGCGCACAATCGACGCACCGGTAAGGGGGTTGAGCACGTTGCGAAGCTTTCGCAGGAGTACGTCAGGGGTGGTAGGTTTTTTATCTACGAGCCCGTGCTTCTCCTTCCACTGCTCAATAGCCGAGCGAAGGGCATCCACTGCCAGAACTGCACAGTGCATCTTGACAGGGGGCAAGCCGCCAAGCTCTTCTGCAGCCTGCTTCCATGAGATCTTCTCCGCCTCCTCAATCGTGCGCCCCTTAACAATCTCGGTAAGTATAGAGGCGGTGGCGATGTTTGAAGCGCAGCCGAAGCTCTCGAACTTGATGTCGGTAATCACATGGGTCTTCTCGTTAACCTTGAGGGATATCTTCAGCATATCGCCGCACGCCGGGCTTCCCTCCATTGCCACAGCGTCGGCGTCCTTGATCTCTCCTACGTTCCTTGGATGCTTGAAGTGCTCGATTACCTTCTTGGAGTAGGGCAGCATCTAGGCCTCCTTGTCGGGTGTCAAGGGTGAGAGCTTGCGAAGATCGGCAACGATCCCCTTAAGGGCATCGAGGGTTCTTTTAATCTCCTCTTCGGTGTTGAAACGCGAGAAGCTGAAGCGCATTGAGCCGTGAGCCTGCTCGTGCGGCCTGCCCATTGCAAGAAGAACGTAGGACGCCTCAAGCGCCTTGGAAAAACACGCAGAGCCGGTTGCGGCCGCGATTCCCTGCATGTCAAGGTGCAGAAGGATGGATTCACCCTCGATGTAGTCAAAGGTCACGTTAATGATATGGGGCGCACCGCGATCAATGGAGCCGTTCAGATGCACCCAGGGTATCTCTTTCTTGATCCCCCACCAGAGCATCCTCTTGAGCTTATCGATATGTTCTATATGTTCGGGCTTCATCATCTCGACAGCCCTGGCCATGCCCACAGCACCTGGAAGGTTCTCGGTACCCGGACGCAGCTCGAACTCGTTGTATCCGCCATACATGATGGGTGAAAGTTTTACATCTTTGCGCTTGTAGAGAACACCTATGCCTTTGGGCCCGTGAATCTTGTGTGCGGTAAGGGCGGCAAGCGAGAGGTTCATCTTTTTAACATCAAAGCCAACCCTGCCCCAGCCGTTCACTGCATCTGTGTGGAAAGGGATGCTCTTTTCCGCACATAGCTTGCCGATTTTTTTCAAAGGCTGGATAGTGCCTACCTCCTGGTTTACCAGCTGGACTGAACAGAGGATCGTTTCAGGTCTCAAGGCCTTCTCGAGTTCATCCAGCTTAACACGACCATCGGGATCCACACCGACCACGGTAAGCTCAAGGTCTTCTTTCTGAATGGCTCGCAGGGTGTTAAGCACCGACTCATGCTCTATGGCGGTGGTGACAAGATGGGCAGGTTTCTTGAGCGCCCGCGCCAAGCCCAGGAGGGCAAGGTTGTTGGCCTCTGTGCCACCTGAGGTAAATATGAGCTCTTCGGGTTCGGCGTTGATTGATCGGGCGATCGTTGCACGTGCCTGCTCCAGCTTCTCCTTCGCATCCAGCGATGCCTGATATCCGAAATGCCCTGAAGGAGCTGCATACTCCTGCAAGAGGAAGGGTTTCATCTCCTCAAGCACCCATGGATCAAGCTGGGTGGTGGTGGCATTATCCAGATAGATCTCGTTCATTGGGCTGGCTCCTGGCTCCCACCTTTAGTCTTCTCAGCACGCGGCAGAAACCAGCCCGAGCGCTTTAGGCGTCTATTCAGGCTGATTAGAAATACCCAGTAAACCAGCAAAGCAGCGGCGGCTGAAGCAACCCTTAACCAAAGCGGAGCCTTGGCCAACTCCGCAATGAGCCACGTGGTCAAAGGAACAGACACCGAACCGACGAAGATCAGTAAAGAGGAGATAATTGACGATCCGGAAGGGAAATCTATCGAAACCACATCGCCCTCATGAATCCCAGTTTGAGCCCGTGCAATCAGGACACGGTATTTGCCAGCAGCAAAGCACACACCCTTCTGGCCGCAAGCCGCACAGGCGGATTGGGGGCGCATCCTCACCTTCACTATCGGCCCTTCTACCGCGATAATTTCTCCAAACTCTTGCTCTGCCATCGCTTAATTATAGTTTTTATCTAGGGTTTGTCAACCTCTGCAGAAGTTGGACAAAAGCTGGTCAGAAGTTGGTCAGAAAGTAGTCAGAAGGTGGTCAAAATCCCGGGATCCCCGCAGAGTTGCGAAGCAACGGCGTGGGGTGAAGAGATTGCTTCGTCGCACGATCTGGGAGATCGTGCTCCTCGCAACGACAGGGTATCGATGATTGCCGCTGCGATCTTTTACCCCTCCGGGGAACAGGTTAGCCTCCGGCTAAAAAGGAGCACCCACTCACCGGTTCCTTATCTGCTCTGGGGAGCAGGCGCGGACGCATATCCCGCAGATGTGCTGACCCACGATACGTTTTCGCACGAAACTATCAAGCTGGGCATAGCAGCGGTGGTGATCGAACGCCGCAGGATCGTCTTTGATCGCCTCTGCCGGACATACCGCAAGGCAGGCACGGCATACGCCGCAGTCTTCATGAAGCGGCTTGGCTGCTTCTAGGGGTGCATCGGTAAGGACTGATACCAAGCGAACCTGGGAGCCGAACTGAGGGGTAACCAGGAGATTCGAGCGTCCGATCCAACCCAGTCCTGCCTGGACAGCGGCGTGCTTGTGTGAAAATATCCCTTGCTGGTTCTTCCAGTCTGTGATCTGGGAGGCAGGCACCGGATAGGCGGCAAAGTCACGCTCCTGAAGGAAGCGGGTGACGGAAAGGGCAAGTTGATCCAGCGCCATATTGACCATCCGGTAGTGGTGGTAGTAACTCTTGGTGGGATGGTCGGTTATCTCGGAAAGCACGGTCTCCGAGAGTCTTATTGCCCCAACTACGGCATACTTCAACCGAGTCTTTAATGCATCGGAGACAAGATTGCGTTCAGGCGAGATGCGAGAAAGATCAGCAATCCCGAAAAGATCAGCTCCTCTCTCCTTGCTGAAGGAAATCAGCTCAGCTGTCAGGCTCTGGCTCATCTCCTGCCTTAAGGTAGCGATAGAGCGCCAGAAGCGCCACCGGCGTTATACCTGAGATGCGCGAGGCCTGACCCAGGGTGGAAGGACGGATCGCGGTAAGCTTCTCGATAACCTCGTTGGAAAGGCCGGGTACCTGCTCAAAGGAAAGCTCTTCAGGAATCTTCACCTTCTCGATGCGCTGAAAACGCTTGACCTCCTCAAGGGTGCGATTGATGTATCCTTCGTACTTGATCTCGATCTGTACTCTTTCCTTAACAAAATCTGAAAGCCCCTTTAAGTTCTCATCGATTTCATCGAGATCGTTAATGGAGAGCTGCGGTCGGCGCAGGAGATCGGCAAGGCTCGGCTTATCCGTGGTCGAGGGAAGTCCGTGCTCTGAGAGGATCTTATTCGTTTCCTCTATCTTCGGTCGGGTCTTTTCAAGGTGCTCAATCGTTTCTTTGCATCTGGCCTCCGCCTCCTGGACCATTCGGTAGTCCTTCTCGCGCAGAAGTCCTAACTTATAACCTTTCTCTGAGAGCCGGGCGTAGGCGTTATCTTCACGAAGAAGCAAGCGGTACTCAACACGTGAGGTGAACATCCGATAAGGCTCGTTGGTGCCGCGTGTTACCAGATCATCAATAAGGACACCGATGTAGGCCTCGTCACGGCCCAGGGTAAAAGGTTCCTCTCCCTTAATCCTCAGCGCCGCGTTGATGCCTGCGACCAGCCCCTGCGCAGCCGCCTCCTCGTAGCCGGTGCTACCGTTTATCTGACCTGCAAAGAACAGATCGCGAATAGTCTTGGTTTCAAGCCAGGCAAAAAGCTGTGTTGGCTGGACAAAGTCGTGCTCTATGGCGTAGCCGGGACGAATGAACTCGGCGCGTTCAAGGCCGGGAACGGCATGGATCATCCTCTGCTGAACATCCAAAGGCAGGCTGGTGGAAAGCCCGTTGGGATAAACCTCGTTGGTGGATAGTCCTTCGGGTTCAATGAACACCCGGTGGGAGTCTTTGTCTTGAAACTTGACCACCTTGTCCTCGATAGACGGGCAGTAGCGGACACCGGTTCCGGTGATCTTACCTGTATAGAGCGGGGAGCGGTCTAGATTCTCATTGATGATCTCGTGCACCTCGGGCGTAGTCCGGGTGATATGACATAAAGCCTGGTTGCGCAACTTGCGCCTGGTGAAGAAAGAGATACCAGGAGGCGGCTCCTCTCCGGGCTGGGGCTCTAGCTTCTCATAACCCAGACTGCGTCCGTCAAGCCTGGGTGGTGTGCCTGTCTTGAAGCGTCCCATCTCGAAGCCCAGGACCCGCAAGGTGTTGGACAGGCTGTTTGCGGCCTGATCCCCCAAACGCCCGCCTTCAAAATGCTCGCTGCCGATATGCATAAGCCCCCCCAGGAAGGTCCCGGGGGTCAGCACCACTACCCTTGAACGGATTCGACCCGCCGCCAAGGCATCAACTCCTGCTACCCTGTCGCCTTCGACATAAAGCCCCTTGACCTTATCCTGCCATATATAAAGGTCTTCCGTCTCCTCAAGCACACGGGCTGAGAACTCCCGGTGAAGCGCCTTGTCGCACTGGATTCGGGTAGATTGCACAGCCGGCCCCTTGCTGCGGTTGAGCCTGCGGAAGTGGATGCCGCAGCGGTCGGCAAGCCTTCCTTGCAATCCCCCCAGCGCGTCTATCTCCCTGGTAAGCTGGCTCTTGCCCAGACCACCTATGGCAGGGTTGCAGGACATCTCTCCTATCCTCTCGATATTCAAGGTTATAAGTAAAGTTCGACACCCCATCCGAGCTGCCGCATGCGCGGCCTCTATCCCCGCGTGTCCTGCACCCACCACGATCACGTCATAGTGCCCGCTCACCCAAGACCCTTAAGCAGGAAGAAAACCATCAACCCTGCCAGCACAATGAATAGAATCGCGGTAAGAAGCTTGGTGAGCGCGGCGTGACGGGTAAGGAACGTCTGGAAGTGTCTCTCGGTCATGCCGAACCGGACCAGGATGAATACCACCACCAGGGGGATGATGAAGGCGATGTTGTAGATAAGCAGATAGAGCAGCGCTCGGGCGCGGAACTCGGAGACCTGAACCACGTAAACCAGGGTAGGAAGATAAACCTGACCGGTGCAGATTAGCTCAAACAGCGACACAAAGAAGCCGGTAACCGCAGCACCAATCACTATCCCGCCAAAGGTGGTGCGCTTGCGAATGATTTGGTTCAGGCGCTTGCGGATCCTGTCAGGCAGTTTGAGCTTGATCTTCTCGCCTTTACCGCGTTTGAGCAAAACGAAATCGTTGAATGAATAGGCGGTCAGGACGAGAAGAAATACAATGGTTGCGGCTACAATGATAATAGAAACCCATCTAAGCACCGAGAGCAAGGCAAGTATCTGATAGGCCAGGAAGCCCAGAAGGAAGTAGGTGGCAAAGACCGAGGCAATGAAGGGAACAGCCACCCAGATGACCCGGCGGCGATGGACCCCAAGCACCGAAAGGTAGGTGATGAAGAATATGAGTGTGGCGAAAGCGCAGGGGTTGATCCCGTCGATTAGACCGGCCCCGATTATGGGCAGTATGCGAAAACCCTTGAACTCCCTTATAATCTTTTCAGCGCCCTTCTCGCGAGCCTCCTCGATCTCCTCCCAGGGGATGCTTTCTTCTCCTTGCTCTTCGAGCAAGGCCTTGAGATTGGCGGAGTGGATATCTGACTTCAGAAAATAGCCGCGCCCGAAGAAGATAACAGGTGTAAGAAGCCTTTTATCTTTAGGGATGTTATATACCTCACCGAACGCAGCAAGAAGCTCCTTTGCCTCGGGATCCTCTATGCTGTAGGTGCGGATCGCCAGGGTTGAATCCTCACGAGCTAATCCTTTAAGCAACGAAAACGCCCGGTCGCACTCCTGGCACCCGAAGGTCTCAAAGAAGACGATTTCCTTCTTCCCAACTGCCTCCAGACTATCCAAAGTTAAAGCCACCGCGGTATCTATCTCTAGATCAAACTCCTGCCCTGAATATCTTACAGAATCCTGCGCAGAGTATTTGGGCCGCAGCTTGATGAGCAGTCCCTCCAGATCGCGCTTTACCTCCTCCTCGCCGCCCAAAACCTTACCCTCGAAGAATAGAACAGGTATATCGTTCTCTAGATCGTTGGCCTTGGCCTCCATCTCCTCAAGCAGGAAGAACTCCTCGGTCTTGTCTATGTTGTGAAGCTTGAGGGTGAAAAGACCGGGATAGCGCTTGGCCAGGCGGGGTAGATCAACCTTAAGAATCCTGATGCAGTGGTCGCAGTCAGGGGCGTAGAAGAGATCTATCGATACCGGGGAGTGGGCTTCGGTCGTGACGGACTGTGTATCGGCTGGAAGCAAAGTTGAGTCAACCTCCACATCTCCCGCTTCGATGTAGGGGGCTATTATCCGCTGTATGCTGGGCTCTTCCGGATACTTATCTGAAAGGGTTTCGATTCTGTTGGAGAGCAGAACGAGGGAATCCGCCTCAAGCCTGAACCTAGCCAGGCCGAAGTGCTTGGCATCAGAGCCTGAACCCATGATAAAGGTAGTACCCACACGCTCCGGCTGAGGGAGATATGCCGGGGTGTGCCCGGAGACGATCACGTCTATATCAGGAAACTCCTGAGCGATCTTTCGCTCGGCATCAAACCCCAGGTGGGAGAGCAGGATTATAACCTCGCCTGCCTGTTTCAGCTCAGGAAGCAGAGCCTCTAGCTCGGATACCGGGTCCTTAAGCTCAACCCCGTCAAGATCGGAAGGCTCGTAGAAGAGGAAGGCGTCCTTGTTTATGAGAGAGGTAATAACTATCCTTACCCCACCCACTTGCTTCACTATATAGGGTTTAAGAAGACGCCTGCCGTCACGATAGGCGTTGGCCGAGATGATGGGTAAGCTGCCTTTGATCCGCCGGGAAAAGAAATCGTAGTCCTCAATAAGCTCCTGATCACCAAACGCCACCGCATCGATAGGGATTCTTCTGTAGACTTCCACGAAAACCGAGTCCTTGGTACGCGAGGGGAAGGGAGCGAGGATATCGCCGGCATCAAGGATAAGTAACGAAGGCTCAACCCCTTGGGCTTCCTTGATAGCGCTCGCCCGTCGGGGAAGTCCACCGTCTGGACCTTCCGGGCAGCGGCACCAGCTGAGAGTCCCGTTAGCAGATGCTATGTAGAACACACTGAACTCCTGAGCGCCAAGACCCAACGCCCCTGCAAGGATCAGGCAAATCCCCACGAATTTCCTCATAATTGCATGGATTATAGGTCGCTTACCAGTTATGTCAATCAGGGCTTTACAAAAGGCTCAGGTTGAATAGAATTGGTTAATGAAGGAGTACTCGGACGGCAAGGTGTATCTATTGAGATTCGACCGCGGTGAAGAGGTAATAACCGGTCTCTTGAACTGGGCACGCGAACGGAGACTGGAAGGGGCGTTCTTAAGCGGTCTTGGAGCAATCGAGAATCCGCACCTGGGCTACTTCGACGCCAAGAAGCGCTCTTACATCGACAAGGAGTTCGAAGGCGAGTTCGAGATAGCATCACTTACCGGGAACCTGGCCTGGGACGACGCCGGAGGCGGCGAAGGCGATGTCGAGCCAAAAGGCGAGACGGAGCCTCAACCCATCGCTCATATTCATGTAGTCATCTCCGGCCCCAACTTCCTTGCCTTCGGAGGACATCTTTACTCGGCGGTGGTCTCGGGAACGGTAGAGATAGCGGTGATACCGTTCGGTAGCAAGCTTGAGCGTAAGTATAAGGAAGAGTTGAACCTAAAACTCCTGGATTAGCCGGGATGCATATTTCCTCCGACGGGCCCGTAGCTCAATCGGCAGAGCAGCTGACTCATAATCAGTTGGTTGCAGGTTCAAGTCCTGCCGGGCCCATTTATCTTGCGGGACAGTGAACGTCGAATCACCCAAGAAAAAGACGACGCACACCACTGCAAAGAAGACGCCGAAGGCCTCAAGCAAAGGAACAACGCAAGTCAAGAAAACGGCTAAGAAGAAATCCCCTGTAAAGAAAGTACCCAAGGAAATCCGCTGGAGGGTCTTCCTTGCGCCCGAGCATCCATGGAAGACGGTTATCATTCTTATAATCCTTGCCGGCATAATCTTCGCCATCGGCAAATACGTCTACGATATCGTGCCTGGCGAGGCACCATCCAGGATCCTGCTTGCAATCCTTGCCGGAGCACTTGTCTTTCTTCTTTTCTTCGGCTCATTCAACCCCCACTTTGTTCCCATAAACTACCATCTTACCCAGGAGGAGATAGTCATCCGCAAGTTCTACCATACCGACCACAGGTCCTGGAAGATGTTCCGCCGCTTCTTCCTTACCCGATCGGGTGTCGTGCTTTCGACATTTGCAATCCGCAAGCGTTTCCTTGACAACTTCCGGGGGGTGCAGCTGTTTTTACCCACGGATAAAGGGAAAAGGGATAAGGTGTTGGACTTTATCGAGACTAAGCTACCGCTTGATGCCGGTCAGAGCCGCGAGTGAGGAGATAGCCGCCTCAAGCGGCCGAACCTCGATAATAAGATAGGCACCGCACTCATTGGCAAATCCAAGATAAGGTTCAAGGGACGCCGGATCGGTAACCGGCAGATGTGCGTCCCACTCACCGTCGTTGTCATGAACGTGAACCACCCGGATGTCGCGAACGTGTTTCCTATAGAAGTCGAACTCCGCATCGGCAATACGAGAATGAGCTGCCTTTAAATGCCCGATATCCATCGTGTAGGAAAGGCCATCGATGCGTTCAAGGATATCCCTGACGAACTGTTGATGAAATCCGCCCACGTTTTCGATGCATAAAGGCGGACCCTTGCGCAAGAGATTAGCTGCGCGGCGCAGACGCACAAGCAGGGTAGTCTCGTAGTACTCTCGGAAAAGATCAATCCCTTGACGGCGCTGTCCGGAGTATGCGAAATACGGAGCCGAACCCAAATGAACCGTAAGAGCACGGCAACCGGCCTCACCTGCTTGCTTCTGGAGCCGAACAAGCCACGTAAGGTAGCGAGCAAAGACCTGCTCTGCGATCTCGAAGAACCCCATAGTTTCAGGTAGATGCGCGACCCAGGTTATCCCCTCATCTTGAGCGACCTTTGCAATCTCTGCGCGTTCCGGTTCCGCGGTTAACTTGGCAAGAAAGTAAGGGTTGTTGAGGTTGATCTCAACCACACGCACATTGCGTACAGCGAGGTAGCTGAACGCCTCGGCAATGGATGAAAATCCCTCAAGAACCTGCACCCCCACGCGTTCAACTAAAGAGGAATCAGACATCTGTGGATTCTAGCGAGGATTTGAGGATTGTAAAGGGCTGTTATTTAGCTAAGCCCCCTCTTCCTCTGAGCGAAGCCTTTCTATGCGTGCAAGTTCTCGACGAGTGCGCGTAAGAAGCTCCTCGCGGAACTCCTCTGGAACCCCCTGATCACCTTCCAGGCGGGAGACAGACTCGGAAAGTATCTCCTGCCTTCTCTTTAACTCGGCAAGCCTTGCGGCACGTTTAGGATCGGACCTGCGACGCAGGAAAGCCCAAAGATAGTAAGCTCCCAACGGGAAGATTATTAAAGCTCCTGCGCCGATCATCCACAGCCAGCTCGCCTGCGGGTATAAGAGTTGCAAGACCCCGAGAAACACCCCGGCTGCGGCAACCAGCGCTACCCAGGCCACAAACAACCTCTCCTGTTTGCCCGAAAGCCTGCGCAGTTCGGAAAGGGCAACATCTACGGCTTCCTCCTGCCTGACTAAGAAAAGCTCCGCAAGCCTCCGGCTCGTTGGATCGAAATCCTCTGCAAGCAGGAAAAACTCCGATCCCACCTCTAGATACGGAACCGGTAGGTGTGAGGCTTCGAAGCGACGCTCCCGGATAATAAACCTGTTTACGCGTCTGAGAAACCTTGCAAAATCTCGAAGATGGGCACGATTAAGTGAGGCACGAACGTCATCCATCCGCTCAAGCCAGCGGCGCAATGAAAACCTGTGCCAGGCCGAGGCACCCTCCCGATAGGACCAGCGCTCTATCTCACCAAGTGCTGCTTCATCCTCCGACTCCAGGTGGTAGACCCCGTCCAACAAAACGGTATCAGGACCTGATGCAATCTTCTCTCCGCCTTTTGGAAGAACGCCTATCTTTATGAGTGTGGAGCCAGGGGTGAATCCAAAGTCCAACTCCCCTGCGATTCGCTCAGGAACTATCCCTAACCTTGCGAGCGCTTCGTCTGCACCGGATGCGTACTTGAGCCCCTCTGGATCGCGTGTTGAGAGGGCCGTCTCAAGGAAACGAGCGAGCGCGGAGGAGAGTTCGCGTCTGCGCCAAAGAACCCCTGACTCCACATCAAAGGCATGGCCTGAAAGGTCAAGATCAAGCCTTACAAAACCGCCGCCGTCCTCAAAGAGCCTGACCGTAAGCTTGTATGGAATCTGGGCTGCCAGGCTGCCCTCGTCAAGGAGAAAGACAAGCGAGCGCCTCCCTGCAAAACGTTCCCAGGCAGGTGTGCCCAGACCAACACTGAGATGCTGCGAGATGCAGTAGAGGTCGGCCTCTGAGCCGAGCGAGAACACTGCAAGCTCGAGGATTCTTTTCGGCGTGGGCGTCTCCTTTTCCTTCAAAAGGTCAAAGATACCCATCAGCGCCTCCCACCAAACTTTTAATCATAACGTAGGATATTGAGTTACGGCCGATTGTCAAGGTGTTAGATCAACCGAGAAGACAGTTCTTGCAGAGGTACCGAAGCTTACCAAAAGGCACCTCTGGTGCAGTAACAAAAATCTCTTCGTAGGGGACGAACTCTCCACATCTTGAACAACGGATATCGAGTTTACGTAGACCTATGATACAGCTCACATCTCCAGGGATAATCTTTACCTCACGACTTTCCCTCTTAAGATCATAAAGAAGCTTCTGCACAAGCTCTATGCGACAGTCTCCTCTTCCACCCCAGAATTCAGAAATTACATATAGATTAGCTTCTGTCTCTTTAATCAAACGCAACAGCCCTGTGTATCCCAGGTGCCGTGTGTGAGATTCCTTGCCTTCGTAGTCTGCCGGTTCTGCGTATGAGAAATGTGCTATGATAATATCGCAATTCGATAAATACTTGGGAAGCCTCTTGAAAAACGCTGTGTCAGATGTATAACCAATGCTACGCTTACGGTCTCTCGCTACTATAAGATTGAGAACGAAACCTATTGAGTCAGGGATTCTATTGTCTGGGTCATGCTCTGTGTGGAAAACCTTCAAGGTTACCTGTTCGTTGATAGAATAATTCGGCTGTTGTGAATTTATAGGGCGAACATTCAGGTTATCAACCCCCGTATCTAACAGCCTCGGGCGATGGCCTTCATGCGTATCAATATCTAAATGAAAACAGATATTTGGTTTCCTTTCAGCCTTAGGATCATATAACCTCCATTGGTGCTCCAGATCGGCAAGCCGAATAAGGTCAGCACAATGATCGATATGGTTATGGGAAACGATAACTTGCGACACCTCCTTAATGTGAAAACCTATCGTACCGAAGTTTGCCAGAAAATCCAATCCCGGATCAATGACAATTCCTTCCCTCTCAGTTTTAACAAAGTAACCTCCTCCTTGGCAGATCTGACCTCCGAAACGCTCACGATCTACAGCGGATATGATAGGAATGGAAGAAGACCAACCTTTAAGAATAGCCAGTATATCCGTGTCTTCCCGGCCATCCCTTTCAGCGTACTCTCCAACCTTATTCCGATTCTCAGCCAGAATATCCCTAATGCGAATGAGGGGGTCAGTGGATTCTCTAGTACTCAAGCTAGCAATTTTTCCTACCTCTTCAGCAGCCTTATTAAGTCCCCGCTTTCTTAGTTCTTGCTGTCGCCGAATGGAACTTATGTGATAATCAACATTTTCTACCCCTCTAGGTTCATTAGCGAGGTACCATTCTCGCGCTTTTCGCAACCATTGAAGCGCTTCTTCAAATTCACCTCTAAGCCTGTGAGTAATCCCCATGTTGTGCCAAGCTTTGCCGGGAGTATCATAATTGGGGTCCCCTAGAGCCTTCTGATAAGAAAGAATAGCCTGTTCGTAAAGTTTCATTCTATCCTGAACCCACCCTATCCGGAGATAGGCATCCCCGCGGAGATGCAGAGCAGGCTTTTCGACAATTGGACTCAAAAAGCTGATTACGTCTTCGAACTTCTTATCAATCAAAAGGATGGACGCTTCAAAAACGGCAGCATCCTCCTCCCATCCTGCCCTTACGGCTAGCTCTTTCCCTTCCTTATAAAGTTCCTTTGCCTCATCGAATTCTCTACGGCGCCGAGCTTCTCGCCCTTCACGCAGAAGGCGTTTGAGTTCTTCAAGAAGTTTGGCTTCCTCTTCACTCACCTTTTTCCTGGCTTCTTTGCAGGCATTAACCCTCCTAATATTAAGTCAACATACATATACTCAAATTCTTACGGATGTCAAGTGACTGACGTGTCAGCTTACTCTTCTCCTACCCAAGAAGGCATTTCTTGCAAAGGTAGCGCAGCCTGCCGAACTCAGCGTCAGGTTTGGAAACGGCTATCCGCTTGTGGGAGGTAAACTCGCCGCAGCTTGAACAGAGCACCTTAAGGTCGCGCAGGTCGAGAAGACAGCCCACGTCGCCAGGGATTATCTCGGCTTTTCTTTTGTCTTTCTTGAGATCATAGGTAAGCTTCTGCACGAGCTCTATGCGAGCATCACCCGCCCCTCCGCGGAAATCAGAGACGATGTAGAGCTTGGCGTTAGTCCCCTGAACGAGTTTAAGCAAACCGGTGTAACCCAGGTGATCTTCGCTGAGTTTGTTATCCCTGATATCATCCACGCTGGAATCGGAAAGGTTGGCTATGATGACGTCGCAATCGGCCAGCTTGGTGCAAAGTTCCGGGAAGAAACCTGTGTCCGAGGTGTAACCGATGCATCGCTTCTGGCCGTTATCAAGCCTTGCCTCGAGCCAGAAGCCGAAGGAAGATTTGAGGCTCCCTTTCGTCTCGAAGGGCTTCAGTTCAATATCCCCGGGCAGGGAGTACCTGGGCTGCCCAGGCTCAAGCGGGTGGATATTCTCGTCTGCAACGTCCTCAAGCGGGTGATCCTTGTAGGTGGAAAGATCAAAGTAGAACTGAATCGGAATACGCTCCTTTGCTGCAGTATCATAGTTGCGCCATTGATCTGCAAGATACGCAAGATTCTCAAGCTCTTGGTAGCTCGGCCTTTGACGGTGCGAGGAAATAACCTGGGTGACCTCCCGGATGTGAAAACCCATCTCACTGAAGTATCTTAAGGAATCAAACCCTGGATCAATAAGAATCCCCTGGCCTGAGGTTTTTATGAAGCAGGCCCTGCCCTGGGTTAACCGCTGGGACAGACCTCCATCAAGTAAAGATTCGGTGGAAGTGACGCTCGGCCAGCCCGCAAGGATCACAAGTACATCCGAGTAATGGGTGCCCGGCTTAGCAGCATACTCGGCCAACTTGTTGCGATCATCACCCATAATATCCATGATGCGGTTAAGTGGATCGGCCTTGGGTATCCTCTCACCCTCGGCCATAGCCGCTGCTTCCTCGGCTGCCTGAGTCAGTCCAAGCTTGGCTGATGCCGCGTTTATCTTCTCCCACGCGTCCTTAGGCGTATCGTACTCAGGGGAGTCAATGGCCTTTCGCAAGCACTCAATAGCCTCTTCGAAGGAACCCTTGTTGAAGTAAGCAAGCCCCATATTGTACCAGGCCTTACCAGGGGTTTCGTAGTTTGGTAAATCAAGCGCCTTGCGGTAGCACAAGATAGCCTTATCGAACTCGCCCTTCTCCGCGTAGGCATTGCCCATGTTGTTCCAGGCCTTGCCAGGGGTATCGTAGAGCGGATCGTCCAGGGCCCTGGAGTAGGAGATGATCGCCGCATCATACTGCTTTAATTCATCCTGAGCAAATCCCAACCGAACGTAGGCATAACCTCGCAGGTGAAGCCCCGGGCTTTCAACCACGGGCACCAAAACCCGCACCATCTCATCAAACTTGTTCTCAAGCCGAAGCAAGGACGCCTGGAAAACAAGGGCATCCTTCTGTAATCCCGCCTCAAGAGCAAGCTTCTTACCTCTCGCAAGAAGCTTGCTGGCCTTTGTCTCCTCCCCACGCCTTGCAAGAACCGGTGCTTCCTTGAGTAACCGCTTCAGCTCGCCAAGAAGTTTGCCCTTCCCCTCGCCACCTCTCGAATCGGATATATCTGCACGCATCAATTCCCTCCTAGTATATTCCCGAAGGACATCATTCTGGTTCAAAAACCCTTCTCTATAGGAATACCCAAATATCACACGATGTCAAGCACCGGACAAGGAGAACTTGACAAAAGCTCTGCAGTCAGTTAAATCCTAATCGTGACCAAATCGCTCGAAAGAAAAAAAAACCCTGCCTTCGGTATCTTCGTCATCGTATCTCTCATCCTTCTGATCTTGATCGGGCTTGCTGGATTCATAGGAGCCTTCTTGCGCCCACCTTTGATCTACGTGATTCTCGGTCCCCCTACACTCATCCTGCTGGCATTCTTCATTCTTCGATTGGCACGAGGGCCACACAGGGATCAAGGTTGGGGTGCTGTAGGTGAGGAATCCAAAAAGAAACCTCCCCTGAGGTGGCATGGACTCCTGGGCTACATAGGCGGATCGCTTGCGCTGCTTGGTCTCCTTGGAATCCTTGAAGGTGCCGGCTGGGGTCATATATTCGGAGCCAAACAAACCCTCACCCTTACAGAAGGGGAAACCCAACAACTACTATCAAACCCCAAAGACTCACTTTATCTTTACAAGTTCCGCCCCACCTTCTACCCCCAATCCCAATCTGTAAACGACTACAAGGCGCTGGTAATCACCCTTGTTGACTCGGTTTTCACCTGGGATACGGTAAGCCTCAACTCTCCTATAAAGATCGGCAACCGCCGCATCTACCTTGCCGATTACGGGATGAGCGCAGACTCGCTCTACCTCCTGTTCAGGCTGGTTCTGCCCTGGGGTGATACCATACCCTACGAGTTTCCACCCGAAGGGGTGATTGATGACCCGCGCTTCCCTTTAATCGTTTCCTTTGAGAAATTCCACATAGACAGAACCCAGCTATGGCCCGAGCCCGAGGTGCCCGAGGTATCGATTAAACTTATGCTTCCTGGGGAGCTTTTGCTTTCCGAACGCCTGCGTGCACCTGACTCGGTGAGCCTGGAAGACTACACCATGTTCTTCGACGGCATACGAATGCGGCCCACCGTCACCTTTATCTGCCTGAAGGACAAAAGCTGGATGATCGCTGCGGCAGGTGGAGCGCTGTTGATAATAGGACTGATCCTCGGCTTTATATCAGGGGCGGCCGCGGGATTCGGAAAAGAAGATGTTTGATCCCTTAACCGCGTTCACGCTGGAGCGTCCCCTGATTATCATACTTTCAACCCTTTACGGCCTCGCGCTTGTGTTCTACTGCCCGCCAAAGATAAATGCCAAGCGAGCAATCAAGATAACCGGACTTGCACTGCACATCACAGCGTTGCTCATCCACTCCTTCGTTTTGTCCTTAAGGTTCTCAAGCACCGGACATGCGCCGTTTGCAAACCTCTATGAGACGCTGCTTTTTGTATCGTGGAGCACCTCGTTTGTTTTCCTTGTTCTTTCGTGGAAACGCGGCGCGTTCGGTTACGGTCGTGCTGCAGCGGCCACATCGTGGATCGTAATATTCGCTTGCCTCATGCTGCACGTATTCGCATACGAAAAGGTTGTGCCGCGCTATCTGCCAGCGGTACTGCATACCTCTCCGTGGTTCGAACTGCACACCGCACCTGCCTTGCTTGCCTACGGACTCTTCACGCTTGCGTTCTTTGCGGCATTAACCTCCCTTGGTGGCAATAAGGAGGTAAGGTCTGTGCGCCGCTCAGTGGCCTCCTTCTACCTGTGGCCAGGGATGATACTATTCACGGCATCACTCGGACTGGGTGCTGCGGCATCGCACCTTGCATGGGGCTCCTGGTGGGTGTGGAACGCAAAGTCGGCGTTCTCTTTAGTAACATGGGGGCTCTTCTTCCTTGCTCTCCTCTCGCGGGAAGAGAAAAGGTGGGCAAAACGAGCCTTCCCCTGGCTGGTGATAGCAGGCTTCACCGCCATGATCTTCACCTACCTCTTCACGAACAAAGGCCTGCACGACTTCCTGTAGGATTATGAGTATCCTCTTTAATCCCCGCCGGTTCTTTTCAGAGATAGGCAAGACGCTTCAGCTTGCGCCGATGCTTGTGGTGATACGCTGGGTAGGCACCGCGTCGTTTATCACCCTGCCGCTCTGGCTTTTCAGGATGGAGCCCTTTGTTAAACCCTGGCTGCCGATACCTGCCGAAGGCTACTACTTCTGGCAGCTTATCTTCCTGCTGCCCTACGGCATCGTGCTGACCCTTCTCCTCTCGGGTTCCTCGCTTCTCATCCTTCGGGGCGGGGGCAGGTTCGGAACGCGCTTCCGTGCGGTTTTCGCGATCATCTCCTATGGGTTGTTCCTGCCATGGATTTTCTGTCTTGCCTGGGACCTTTTTCTCATCTTCTCAGGTCACTGGACGCTGGCCTGGGCAATGCCGATCCATACGACAGCGGTGGTCGCTGAAGGTTTCCTCTACGCCTACGGCTTCCACAGGGTGTTCGGGACCTCGTGGGGAAGAGCGGCGCTGATCGCTACTCTCAACAGTCTGATATTCATCGGTCTTTCCGCACTAATAGTCAGATAGACACAGTCGATTCAAGCTCATAAGACGGCATCATCTTCTTATACGTCCATGAATCTTTTTAATTTGACACATTGACGCCTGCCTCTTTCGCACTACAATGACAGTGTATGCGGAGGAATGAATGAGTACGGGTGTGACGTTAAAAACGGTGGAACTTCCTGAAGCAACTGAATGTTCGTTCTGCTGGAGCTTGTGCGCAATTCTTCGCTATTTGGATGAACTTCTATTCCGAATCGAATAGTTGACAGGTTGACAGACAGCATAAACTCAGATATGCTTAAGGGATGGGAGAGCATGAGTGAAACGAAGCATCCTCGCTACCCTTATCTTCACAGGCGTATGGGCAGCCATGTGGGATACACCCGAGGCCGATCTGTCATTGGCACGACTCCACATAACAACCCCAGCAGGATCTATCCAGAATCGTGTGAAACTATCAGTCAACCTTTCAGGCCTAACAAGTCTAACATACCTATATCTTGAGGATACAGCTTCAGAGCGAACAAGTTCCTTACCCATAATCAAGGAGTATCCCCAAGCCCAGGTGTCTTTAAGATTCGGTAAGTTCGAAGTAGGCTTATCAGGAGAACAGACCCTTGATGCAGGCGGTGAGATTTGGGAGCAAGAGTCGCCGGATGTCTTAAGGAGCCTTGATCTCTACCGGTTGTCAGCCGAAGCGGCGTGGTGGCCGAGCCAAAGGGTGGGGTTGGTGGCAGGATACAACCATCATCTGGGATGGTTAACGCGTGAAGAAAAAGACTCCACAGCATCCCAGGTAATTGAAGCCTTTGGACACACCCCTGGGTTCTCAGCAGGACTTCTCCTCGCTCTCACCGAGCGCTTGCAGCTCGACGTGGTCCTGCATTCACCCACCACTCCACTACAGCTTAAAGGGACCATAAGCAACCAGAAGCACATCCAAGCAAGCATCCCGTTGCCGCTAAAAGTCTTAACCGATGTCCGCATCGCAGCGACCGACCGCTTTGAGTGGTTCTTTACATTGAGCTATGCATTCACCTCATCAATGGACTCTCTATATCTTGATTCAGGCGCAGACTACGTCGGCCCCCTTTCTACAATCCCGCTTTATGAATACAATACGCTGGCTCTGCAAATAGGGGCAGGCTACCGTATCATTCCTCCTTTGAGCTTGCGTTTGTGGGGTAAGTATTCCTCCTGTCCGGTTGATAGCCTTGACTTATCCTGGCCGAATCCGAGCGGGATAAGCGTGGCGGCTGAAGGCATCTGGGAGCAGGGAGCGTGGAGATTTGCCGCTGGGATCGGTACCCGGCGGTTTCATCCCATTCTATCCGAGACCGGTGCACGATTGGAAGGAAACTCCTACCATCTCAGGATAGGGCTTGGACTGGTCATTTGACCTTGACTTGGCTGGATAATCCCCTAGACTTTAATCCGGATAAAACTTAGGAGCCAGATGAAAGCTGAAACACATTATTCCTTACAAGACCTCTTCGGGATAGCCATAAAGGCAGAGATAGAGGCCCAGGAGATATACACAGAGATCAGCACGTACACCAGGAACTTTGTGCTCAAGGAAAAGATGCGGTTCATGGCCAGTGAAGAAGAGAAACACGAAAGCATCCTGAGAGGCCTGTTCAAGCAGAAGTTCGCAGGGGCTGAACCTGTGATTCCCCAACAGACGGTAGCACCGGTGCCCGGATGGAAGCCGGACGAGGGCGGTAATGTAAGTGAGGCCCTTAAGTCTGCAATGCAGACCGAGGAGGACGCAAAGGCGTTTTATGAAGCCATGGCTGAAAGGATTGCCGAACCGAAGGCTCAATCCATGCTTAAGTACATGGCCGCGATGGAGCAAACCCATTACCACCTGCTTGAGACTGAATACAACGCCGCGATGGAGATTGAGGACTACGACCGTTTCGACCCGGCCGTTCACTGGGGCGCGTAGGAAGAATCTAAACCATTCAGATCGAATAATTAAGGCTGGCCGATAGGCCGCCTTCTTATTCCCTCCCCCTATCGATACACCCCATGTATCCGGATAGATGTAATGCCACGCCTTGTAGATATAATGTTCGGGGTCCCCGCAGCGTTGCGAAGCAACGATGTGGGGTGTATGTTCGGGGTCCCCAACAAAACACGCAGTGTTTTGTTGGGGTAAAAGGTTACCTTGACGCGGGCAAAACACGTCCTATAATCAAGATAACTACCCTCCCCTAACCATCAACCCCTCCCGCGAGCGGGACATCGCGTCCCGCTCGCTTTTATATCCCATCAAAATCACGAAGTGATTTTGATGGGGGCCCAGAATTAACTAGCCTGGGGACTCCTCGAGATCGCTTTGCTGAAGGATTTCTATAGAAGAAACGATGCAATCCCTGCCCTCCAGAATCTCAAGCGAACCCCGCTCGCACTTCGGGCAGGCAAAAACCGGCAAGGCTTGGTGAAACAAAGGGTCCTCCTTGACCTGAAGCGGTCCCTCGTATCCGCATTTGCCGCACCGCACCCTGGCCGGAACCATCTTGTGGCTGATCTCCGCGGCTTCCGCTTCGGTGCCTTTAAAAAGCTCGGCAAGCCAGAAGATCACCTGTTCGGGGTTAAGAAAGGTAAGTTGACCTATTTCGATATTTATATGGGCAACCTTGACCGCCTCCTCCCTTTTGGCAGTGCGCAAAACAGCGCGGGCTATCTGCTGAGCCACCGACATCTCGTGCATGAATCCTAAAGCTCCAAAGCCCCTATCAGCTCCTCGATTCCTTCACCATCACGGGCGGTCATCACCACCACCCTGGTTTCGGGATTGATGCCATGGATGTCGTTGGTAAGATCCTCGATGGAAACCTCCATGGAATCAGCCAGATCTTTTTTGTTAATTACAGCAACGTGGGCTTGGCCGAAGATGTAGGGATGCTTTTTGACCATGTAAGGCCCTTCGGTCACGGAAACCACAACCACCCGCTTGTCGGTGCCGAGTGGGAAATCCGCAGGGCAAACAAGGTTACCCACGTTCTCTATAAACAAGAGATTGGTATCGGCAGGTATATCCTCGATAGCGTGGGAGATAAGGTGCGCGTCAAGATGGCACTCCTTGCCGGTGTTGATCTGGAAGGTTTGAACGCCGTGCGCGCCGATACGATCCGCATCAATGGTGGTGGTCAGGTCACCTGCAAGGACCGCGATGCGGTACTGGTTTTTGAGGCGCTCGAC
>NJBO01000022.1 GCA_005223075.1 candidate division TA06 bacterium B3_TA06
TATCACCTTCGACAATGGCCCGGAGAATGCTGAGCATGAAGTCATCTCTAAGGCCACTGACATAAAGTGCTTCTTCTGCGAACCTTACTCTTCGTGGCAGAGAGGAACCAATGAGCACACCAACGGATTGGTCAGACAATACTTGCCAAAGAAGACTAACTTCGCTACAATCAGTAACGAGGAGATCAGATTGATAGAATCAAGGCTAAACGACAGGCCCAGGACCGAAGGGCGACGTATACGGAGCAAGTGCCTGGGTTTCAAAACACCCCTCGAAGTCGCTAACCTATGTGTTGCACTTCAACGTTGAATGTAGTGAAGACTATGCTGTCGGTTACCTCTTAGAAGTAAATGGTGTTGTTGTAGGACTTTATCTTTATGATGTTGTCCTCCATCAAGTACCCGATCACAGCAAGATTCTTACAGTTGTATATACAGGTACGGATGACTCTTTTATACAAAAATATGGTGCTGGGGTGTTAAGAGCTTTCCCCAACCTCGTGGGTGTTCATATTTCGATTGATTCCCTTACGGAGTTTCACAGACTTGATTCTATCCCGTCGTATCTGCGGTTATACGTAGGGTGCAGTTGTGTAAGCAATGAAACATTCGAGCTAATATCCAGACATACAAACATCAGAGCATTAGAGATAAGGGGAGATTGGAATAAAATATCTTATGATGGAGTCCGGCATTTATGGGATTTAAAAGACCTGAGATTCATCGCTAGTTTATATCCTATACCATTTGTAGGTTTTGATTCCACCAACTTTCCTAAGCTCAGAGAAATTGTTATAAATCACAAATCGTCAGGTTTCTATTGACTTCTTCAGGGTTAGGAGTAGCATCAGGAGGATGAAAAAGATGAGATACACGCTTAACCTAATAGTGATCGGGCTTGTCTTGATTGGCGTACTCGGCTGCAAGAAGGAGCGCTGGCTACGCGTGTACCACAACAGGATGTTTGAGGATTCAATCAACGTCACCGGCTGGGAAGTGAATGAGGATGTAGTCTGGCTTGGCGAATTCTACTACCCCTGGCAGGGCGAGGATTCCATAGATTACAGCGGTGGATATTACTTCTATAAAAAAGGGAAGAAAGTGTTGGACGAGGACCCTGGTCCACTTCTAATTGTAAACGGTAAAACAGTAGGGATCACAATCGATTATCCCCTTGAAGTCTTTGCTATATATGAAGCTTTTGATTCTAGCAAGATTATAACAATTGACTACTCTGATCCATGGTTAGATGAACAGAATTATAATCTGGCGACTTTGGAACGGTTTCCCAATCTGGTTGGGGTTCAGATTGGTCTTGATTCAAGGACTGATCTTGAAAAACTTGACTCTATTCCTTCGAGTTTGAGGTTATACGTCTTTTGCGGTTACGCGACGGATGAAGCGCTTGAATTCATATCGAGATACCCTAACATAAGGACGTTGGGTGTTGGAGAACGATGGGTGAAAGTCAGCCCCGATGGGGTTAAGCATATATGGAAGTTAAAGGAACTAAGATCTCTTGCAACACCCCACGACTATCTGTTTAGAGGGTGGAATTCCAGACATCTACCTAAGCTCAGAGAATTGTATTCCTCTGAGATAATCCTTTACTAATCATTTGTCAAACTCGTTCGGATATCAAAATCTAACAGGTCAGGTTTGAATGGACTTCGTCAGGCGATTAGGGATTAATCAGCGCTAACTTCTGGCTGACCCTTTGGATGGGGTTGACAACCGGCTTTTGTTTACTACAATAGTTCACAAGGAGCGGTGATGAAGAAAAGATCTATCCTGAAGCTGGCAGCTGTCCTTTACCTTACGGCCTTGGCTGTTTCCTGTAATAAGGAGGCGGAACAGCTTACCTATGAAGGGGCTGGGATAGAGGTGGAGGAACCCCGCTGGTTGATTATCACCTATGAAGGTGTGTATATGGAGAAGATAGATGTTACCGACCTTGAGCCTGGTGAGGATTTCGTCTGGATAGGCTATGGGACTTGTGAGTATCCGTGGCAGGGTGAGGACTCCATAAATCTGGAGGAACCCACGAACGGTCTTGTCTTTGCGAACGGGAAGGCGGTTCAGGCTTACCTCCGCTATGTTGACCTGGAAGAGATCCCCGACATCGAGACGATCCTCTCTGTTTCTGGGGATAGAAGACATCTTTCTCTGCTCAAGCGATTTCCTAACCTCGTGGCTGTAAATTTGTTCGGTTCGGATTTATGTGACACCGACCTTGTGCATCTTGCCTCTCTAACCAACCTGAGAAAGTTGGATCTCTGGGAGACGCAGATAACCGACGCCGGTCTCAAACATCTTGCCGGTCTTAGAGATCTGAGATGGCTGAATCTTTCATCTACCGAGATCACAGATTCAGGGTTCGCCCAACTTGCAGGTTTGACTAAACTGAGGTATTTGTGGCTTGCTGGAACTGGAATCACAAATAAAAGCCTCACCTATATCAGTAGTTTTGTAAATCTGAGGGATTTAAATCTTGGAGGAACCAGGATTACTAACAAAGGGGTAAAGCAGCTTTGTGGTTTGACCAATCTCAGAAAACTGGGACTCAACGCTACCTGGATTACCGACGGCGCACTGCGGCAGATTGCACAGCTGCATAACCTGCGACAACTGTCTCTTGCATGTACCATTATTACTGACAGGGGGCTCAGATATCTCACACCACTTAAAAATCTTGAATGGTTATGGATACCGATGACTTTTGTTACACCCTGGGGGGTTAAGAGGCTCGAGAAGGCTCTTCCCGATTGTCATGTTTCCACCATTGCTGCAGTCTCGAATTGAGAAACGTTGACTGTCTCAAATCTAACAATTCGTCAGGTTTCTATTGCACTCGTCAAAAGGATTGCTAAGATTAATAAGTGGAGAGTGAGATAATGAAAAAGGTTGTAACTTTTGCCGTCCTTGCTCTTGCGGCGCTTTTCTGTGCGAAGGAGAGAAAACCAGTAAGTATTCCCGATGTAGAAACCGCCAAAACTCATTGGCTGCACATTACATGCAGAGGTAAGTATGTAGGATGGACTGACTCGGTAAATACGTATGGTTGGATTGTAGGGAAAGATGTCGTCTCCCTTTTCGATCCACATGCAATGGATGGGTTTTGCTATCCCTGGCAGGGTGAGGACTCTCTTGATTTCCGAATCGAAAAGAACATGAAAGGAATTACTGATGTCGAATTGAAGACCCGGGACGATTCTACGTCTTACGGTCTTGCGAATAACTACTTCCTTTGGGCGGATGGAAAACTTGTTGGAGGTTATTATTCCGAGCTTTCTTTGCTGCCGGACAGCCTCTTAAAGGGCATCTTAACCATAGAGGCCGATTACGACTATTACAATAATATCTTTGGGCCATTCGACCCTCAACGCGCATTGAGTATAGATGCACTTAAAAGGTTGCCCAAGCTTTCTGTAATCTCAGCGGACATAAACTGGTGGGATGTTCAAAGAGACCGGGCGATTAATACCCTCAAGATGATCCCTTCAGGTGTAGACATATATTTGACATACGGCTCCCGCTCGTGGGAGGATATAGGAGAACTCGCCGAGATAAAAGGGTTAAGAAGCCTGAACCTCTGGTGCTACGGGATGCCTCCCAGAGGCATACTTAAATTGGCAAAGGTTGAGAATCTAAAGAGGGTGCATTTCTTAAGAGGAGTCGAATGCCGGCTGCTGCCCTTCTTGCAGGCTTTTTTACTTGGGTTAGTGCGCCCTGATTGCGAGATAGAGATGCCAGGTCGAAGGAGATAAACATCCAACACTAAAGGAAGGTGTGTATGATTTCGTGCACTCGGAGTGTTAAGCCTCCTCGCATTACCCGCGAGGTTTTCATCAAACACAGAGACATGGTTTTGGATAGAATAGGTGCTTACACATTTACGTTCAAATTCGATAGGGAGTTAGCGGAAGACAGGAGATTCAACCAGCCTCAATACCCTGAATATGCTGAGCAACATAAAAGGCTTGCCCGTTTCTCCCAATTCATGAAGGTAACTAATATCTCACCGGTGTATCCTGTAACGCGATATGCTGTGCAGGTTAAGATCAGTCCGGCTCAGGCGTTAGCGGTTTTAGGTAATAACGTTAATGTGATGTGGGATATCTCTAATAAATATCCAAAACGGTCACCAAAGGATAGCGGTAAGCCCCCCTTTGGTATATGGTTTTATCCCCACTTCAGTGGTCCCTCTCCTTTCCCTCCCGAAGAAAAACCTCCTGACTTGCTTGAGGATATGAGTGGAGGTACAAAGGGTCAAGACAAGATCAGGGACATTCTGATGCAGAGACACCTCGCGAGTGCTGAAATATTGGTTTCTTCGGAGTATGAGGTTAAGGAAAATTACCTCTCCGGTGAGATAGGCAACATAGAAGATTTTCGGTGGTTACGTGTTGGTATATGGCATGAGATAATAGAGTTAGCAATCATTTATATGGCCACTGAAGGATTCTGTTTTCCCTACTGGATGTATCATAATCTTCTGGATACCGAAAAAAGGGGCGAGGGGGCCAAGAACTTTGCCAATAATGCTGTCTGTGAAGTTCAAGCGTCTCTCGAAAATGAAAGAAGCCTTTGGCTTTACTGGGACGACGATGACGAGGATCCGCCGTTTGATGCGTTTGAATCCGCAGCGTTCTGTCGAGAAGAGGATGCAGAGTACGCTACAGGCAAAGCCAAAGCGATGGAGGAGTTCGATAACTGGGCCGCTGCCTATGAAAAATGGAAGGAGGCGGAGAAAGCATGGGAGGTAGCAATCAGAGCGTGGCAAGCAGTTCCCCATCATCCCGATAGAGACAAAAAGATCGACGAGGCTCGCGAAAGACTTGCCGAGGCGAAAATAAGGAAGGGGATTGCCCAGAGTGAAGCCCAACGAGGTGCAACCAAACAGGCTCCTTCCTGGAATGTTGCAGGCTCAGGCACAGAGAAGATTACCATACACTACTCCGATTGGCCCAATGGATTCCGCGCGAAGATACTCGATTACAAGGAACGTAAGGTGACTGAGGTGTCCGGCACTCCGGGGACCAAGGAGGGAAAGGTTGAGTGGGGCAAGGATGCAGACCCGGGAACATACTACGTAGAAGTAAACGTATCCGGTGAGCGCTCTGAAAAGGTAATAATCAAAAAGCCGCTTGCCTGGCAAGCGAAAGTAAAGTTCGGCTCTAACGGCCCCTATATATCCATAACCCCTAAAATCGGCACCAAGTGGCCGAAAGGCAAAGGCTTTGGGTTCAGCATACATAACTCCTCAGGCAGCAAGCTGGGGTTTGTTAACGTGCAGGATAGCAATCGAACCGGAGAAGTCACCTGGGGGCGTGAATCTAACCAGAGATTTGGGGACTGGGGTAAGCATACAATATGGGCCTACGCTAACGACCCCGGGCTTCAGAAGATGTTCAAAGATAAAAACTTCTTCCCAAATTGGAAAACCGAGGTAGAGATCCCCGCCCCTTCGTTCAAGGTAAACGGCGCTAAAGCAAGCGTTGCTGTAGCAGCTAAGGGGCCTTTGATAGCCCCGGACACCGAACAGAGCTTATCAATAGAGTACGACAATTGGCCAGGGAAGTTTGAGGGAATTCGTCAGGTTTCTATTGACTTCTTCAGGGTTAGAAGTAGCATTGGGAAGATGAGAATAATGAGATTTACTCTTAGCCTGCTGGTGATCGGGCTTTTATTGATTGGCGTACTTGGCTGCAAGAAGCAGGCGGAGATTCTGTCTTCGCAGCAGGCCCAGCCCGAGCCGCGCACGCTTCGTATCTACCGCGACGGAATCTTCGAGCGCAAGATCGACGTTTCGGGCTGGGAGGTTGGGGAGGACGTGATCCATCTATCGGGTTATAATTCATGCGCAAATGATTCTTTCTGTTATTACTATCCCTGGCGAGGTGAAGACAGCATAGATTACCGGATAGACGAAGTGTATCTCTTCGTAAACGGTATTGCGGTTGGTTCCCCGCTTAATCCTAGGAGGGGGTTATATCATACCCTTGAAGATAGTTGTTATTTCTGGAAAGACAGTATTCTCACTACCTGGATCGACCTTACCCACTGGAATGATGAAGACTTTGGCTGGGGTCCGTGGGACCAATACCCCAACCTGAAGGTGGTAAGGGTAAGCGTTGATTGCCATTATCCTCATACAACCTCACGCCATTTTTTTGGCTATATTGAATCTTTTATTCGCCATGGGAGAATAGCTAAATTCGGAGTTTTTTATGGACAGGAAGAGCCGCCCGACTCCGTAGACGTATACTTGTACTGTTTATGTTTATGTGATTTTTGCCTGAGGGACCAGATTGAAGGAATTAACTTGAAAGGTATAGAAATAGTCGGCTGTGGGGTTACGACTAACCTGAGCCTCAGATACCTGCGAAAATCGAAAGGTTTGAGGTATCTCGAGCTTCATATGTGTAAGGTTAACAACCTTGGGTTGAGACATCTAAAATATCTTCCCAACCTGAGGGAACTTTCTCTCGACTGTCCTAAAGTCGACAACAGAGGTATTAGATACCTCAAGAAGCTCACCAATCTGAGGGTTCTTTACTTGGCCGGAGAAACCAATATAAACTCATCTGGGATAGCCGAGTTAAAGAAAGCCCTTCCTGACTGCAAGATAGTCATTAGGGGCTGGAATTCGTCAGGTTTCTATTGACTTCTTCAAAAAACACCTGAAAATATTTATGAAGAATAAGAAAGCGACTTTTGGAGGTAAAGATTATGCCTAATCCTAAACCCGCAGACTCTAAATTCACCGAAGAAGATTTAAAGAAACAAGTACGATTACTGAGGTCTCAAGGTCCTGATATATTTTTTGTTTTTGAGAATGTTTACAGGTATGAAGAAAAGGGAATAGGGGAGGGCGGTGAAATGCGGAAGGTCGAAGGGGGGAAGATAAAAGTAAGAAACCGCCACAGACTCAATCAGCTTCAGGAAATCAAGGTGATAAGGCAATTGGTTGGTCCTGAGGGTTATGATGGCTATCTTGTGCATTTCAACAACCCGGGCCAGGCTATAGATGTATTAGGGCTGCTTGGGACGAAGACTATAGAGTATAGAATTCAGAGAAAAGGTGAGGCACCTAAGGTAAGTGGAGTCTGCACAGACGGAGGGTCAATTAATAAAATGAGGGGGCATCCTAGAAGTAAAGTTACAATCCTTGTCCCTGATATATTTGAGATTCACCACACTTATTTACCGTATAGAATTGAAATGCGTATACTCTTAAGGGAGGGCTTATGGCACGAAATAATGGAGTTGGCGATCCTGGCTATTAATGGCAGAGTCTTTGACGACCCTGTGGGATTGGCCACTACCGATATCTCACCGATAGCTGTTGCTGGAAGTATTATACACCAAGCCGTTGATAATGCTTTAGGGCAAAAAAGCAAACACAATTTCTATCCCTGGGAAGGTGATATAGAAGAAGACGGGGATGCGTGGGCGCATCAGGGCAAGACTTGGGAAGAAGAAGCCGAGCGGTTGGAGGGGGTGGCATCGATGTTGGAGAATCAAGGTACTTATATAAGAGCCAACTATGTTTGGGCGGAGGCCGCCGATGCCTGGGAGAAGGCAGCTCAAGCATGGGAGGCTTCAACCTACCCTGAAGCTGCCGAGAGAGCTAAAACGGCCAGAAAGAACATGGAATCTGCCTTAAGGAAAGCCGGGCACTGGGAGGTTGTAGGTTCGCCGGGCAAGAAGGTCACGATAAGATACGAGAACTGGTTCGGAGACTTCAAAGCCGTCATTAGAGATTATGTCTATCGTTGGGTTGAGAGTAAAACCGGACCTTCCTCAAGAAACGGAAGGATTATTTGGGGGGAAAATGTTGCCCCGGGTTTTTACCATATAGAGGAGATAAACACTGGAGAGAAGGCTGAGTTCAAAATTCTTCCCAAGAAATCTCTTGTCCTGGAAGCGAAGTTCGTTCGGGATTCGTTCGGTTCTCTATATTTATCTATAGAGTACAAGAACTGGCCTACTGGTAAACGAATAGGTATCAGGATAATCGGCCCTTCGGGCAGCGAGCTTCACAGCAAGGAAACCGAACGAACCGATGGCAAGCTCGAATGGGGCAAGAATCATGATTTCAAGCTAGGCGAGTATACAATCATGGCTTTCGTTGACCAGCAGTACGGCGACCCTTTCCTTAAGGAGTTGCTTCAAAAAGGGCAGCTGATTGCGCCTAAGAAGATCAAAGCTCCGGCCTGGGACGTTTCGTCTGCTGGCAGATATATTGTTATAACCTACAAGAATTGGATTGATCGTTTTAGGGGAGAGATACTGGATACATCCGGTAAGAAAATGGAAACCTTTGATAAGTCGAGTGGAGACGGTAAGATCGAGTGGGGCGATAATTCTAAAGTAGAGGCAGGGGTATATTTCGTGAAGGTGAAACTGGGCAGCAATAAATACGAAGTCAAGAAAGCGATTATCCTTAAGTAACTTATGAGGTCAGGTTACTTCTCCGCAAGCAGCCTGTCCACGAGATCGTCGGTAGTAACACCCTCGGCGGCTTGACAACCCTACTCCCATTGGCCGGGCAAATGTGCAATCCAGATCTGGACTTACTCCGCCGGTCAACCGGGAAGACTGGTCAAGAGCATACAGGAGCCTCACTCGGCAGGGGTTATCACACTGGGGGTGGAGAGTAAGCTCGCTCCCGGTAGGTATATGCCCAAACCCTGGCTCGAGGCTTACGCAAGGGAAGAAGACAGAGAGAAAGCCAATGGAGTGGTGCCCCAACCCATGACGTTCACCATAGGAAAACCCGAATGGAGCGTTAAGATAGACGAGGTGGCACACAACCCCCAGGTGGTCATAGATTTCAAAAGTTTCTTCAAGGGCTTTAAGGCCGAAATCTACTACAAACAAAGGCTGGTTGATACCCTGACCTCTGCTACCCCATCAGGGCAGATTACTTGGGGCGATGGCAAAAAGCACGCAGAATATGAGATAAAGGTGAACGTCAACGGGGTATGGCAAAGCAAGCGTATCGAACGGTTCTCCGCGCGTGCTCCTTCGTGGAAGTTCGATTATGAGGGTGATGAGAGTGCCCCCGGTATATCGATAGAATATAAATATTGGGAACCGGGGAAACTCGGCTGCCCGGTCACCATCGAAGGCCCCAGGGGTATAACTCACTCGTTCAACGATCACAGATCCAGCGGTAAATACTGGTATACTCTTAAGAACAAACCTCATGGTCTGTATCTGATTAAGGTTGATACCGATTATCCGCGAAACAAAGTAAGGCACATCAGACCGATACGCCACTCCCCTAACAGCCCAGATCACCAATAACACCACTTGACATCTGGGAAAAATATACTTACACTTCTTGGTTGTGAGGCGTAAGATGAAGCTTAAAATTATTTTCCTGACAATAAGCGGCACCTTGCTACTTTTGACTTTATCTGGCCTGTCTTTCTACTATCATCCACTTTGTGATTGGGGGTATAAGACCCGCTATCTGTCTGATTCTTATTTTTTTAATAAACGGTGTGCATGGGAGCGGCGTCGCACTGGCCTGATGAGGGATGTCTATCTGCCTGATGAGGTACCACGAGATGTTGTTGAAAAGCTGTTCGTTTCCGCCCGGGGAGAGCCTTATATAAAGTATCGGAGAGCATTGAACATGGTTTATGATGTCTCCACATGGAAACCGGGCAAGGATGTGGTGAAATTTTATGCATGGAGAAGGGAATATGACACCGTGGTGTGGATTTCTTGGGATACGGGGGACTCGATCGGCTACGAGGTGCGCGAGCTATTCCCCCAGGAGCAGACTGAATCTGCCACATTGTTTCTTTACCCCTGGCACGGGGAAGATACCATCTCCTATCAGGTTTCGTCTTGGAGTTTGCGGATAAACGGCAAGCAGGCAGGGATCCTTTTTCGCCCCATAGAATCAATGTCGTTTCTTCCTGAGGAAAAGATTGAACTTGAATATATAGATGCCCCTACCCAAGGGATAGTCACTATTACAATAGAAGATTTTGAACCACCTTTTACAATAAGAAGACTGGAGCGCTTCCCTGACCTGGAGGTAATATTCATGACCCTGTACTTTGAAGATTATGCTTACGAGTATTACCGCCGCTTGACCTCTGATTTGATACGCTACAAAGAGAGGTGCTGGCTTTCCAAGTGGCTCTATTTCAGGGGCCTGAAGCAAGTGACCGAGATAGCCGATCTTTATCTTTACATCGAGGGAGTGCGCGATGCTGAACTCTGGTTTCTACGTAACTTCAACAAGCTTAAGGGGTTGTGGATAGAAAGCGACAGTATCACCGATGCCGGACTCAAACACCTTGCTAAACTCTCCGGATTGAGGACGCTTGATCTTTATGAAACAGAGGTCAGCGAAGAGGGGGTAGCCGAGTTACGGGAAGCCTTGCCGGAGTGTAAGATTACGTTCAGATAAAGGATTTACTTCTCTTCAAGCAGCCTGTCTACAGCTCGTCGGCTGACACGCCCTCGGCGGCTTGACAACTCTCCTCCCATACCTGCAATAGTTTACAGAAGGAACGGCGATGAAGAGGATCATTAAAGCGGCAGCGATCGTCATGATTCCTTTTTGCTCCTTATCTAAGGAAAAGGAAAGAGACTTTCTACCCACGCAGGCGGGGAAGTCCGGTAAAGCACGTCAGGCCAGTAAGCCACTCCCCTAAGACGGAGTGATTCGACTTGACAATCCAGTTCTCCTGGATATATTTAGCTTACGGCGGCATAGCCAAGTGGTAAGGCGGCGGTCTGCAAAACCGCTATTCCTCGGTTCGAGTCCGGGTGCCGCCTTTTTTACACCCTGGAAAGTCGCTCCACGACTTTCCAGGGAACCCGATTTTTAAGCCCCACGAAGCTCCTTCGCAACTTCGTGGGGACCCCGATCGGGATGGTCAACACATCGTTACCAGGTAAAGGGGTTGAGATCGTCAAGTAGGAGGACAGGGAAGTTGATGAAGTAGAACAGACACTCTTGTCTGTTCAAAAACCAAAAAGCTCCCTACTTCCCACCAATACCGAAATCTTTTCGTATTCCCAGAACCAATTCTCATTACTATACTTTACTAGAGCTGTGAAATCTGTCAAGTCTTCCAACTATATACCCTCTTCTGTTGACGATACTACACTGAACTAATAAATCACCTTGATTAAACGATAATGGCGCTCTTACCTCTCCACCCTGGTAACCATCTCCCCGCGCACGCACTTAATACGCTTGACGCAGGCCGCATTATCCACTATAATCAGTGCTTGATGCCTGTTGTTGTAGTATACCGTGCCTTAGACGAAGTAACCGGAAGAGCGTTACTTGCGGCACTCGATGCCAACGGTATACGCGCGGAGCTGCGGCAGTTCCATAACCCCTGGGAGATCCCCTGGCTTGAAGGGAACCCATGGGGCGAGATACTGGTACTGGAAGAGGACGTCGAGCGTGCCCGAAAGGTAATCGAAGATTTTCTCGCGAACGCAGGCGGGGATACAGCCTCTTTGAAAGAAAACGAAACAACATTCGACGAGTAATGGGAATCCCGAACAGGGCGTAAAGGCGAAGCCCAAAAAATCAAAGTGTCACTGAAGGAGACAATCAGGAGGCTTTGTGAAGTTTGTCTACCGTTTTAGTGCTGGAAAAGCGGACGGCTCAGCCCGGATGAGGAATATACTGGGGGGTAAAGGAGCCAATCTGGCTGAGATGAGCAATCTTGGAATACCGGTTCCGCCAGGATTCACCATCTCTACTGCCCTTTGCATGAACTACCTGCGGACGAACAAGTATCCTGAGGGGTTGAAAGGTGAAGTTCAGAAAGGGCTGCGGCATATCGAGAAGCTGGTGGGCAAGCACTTCGGCGACGCCAAAAATCCCTTGCTTGTATCTGTTCGCTCCGGCGCCCGCGTTTCAATGCCCGGGATGATGGATACCGTCCTTAACCTGGGTCTGAGCGATACCACGGTAGAAGGACTGGCAGAGCTTACCAAAAATCCGCGCTTCGCCTACGACTCCTATCGCCGCTTCATGCAGACCTACGGAAACGTTGTGATGGGTGTGAAGCCTCAATCCAAGGAGGAGCACGATCCATTTGAGGAACTGATAGATAAGCTTAAGAGGCGCCGCAAGGTTAAACTCGATACCCAGCTGGGCGCCGAGGACTGGAAGGAGCTGGTTGTTCGCTTCAAGGCGATGATCAAGGAGCGTAGGGGTGTTAGCTTCCCTGACGATCCGCATGATCAGTTGTGGGGTTCCATCCAGGCTGTGTTTGGTTCCTGGAATAATCCTCGCGCCATCGCCTACCGTAACCTGAACCGCATCCCTGATGACTGGGGCACGGCGGTAAACGTTCAGGCCATGGTCTTCGGGAATATGGGTGCCGACTCAGGCACCGGTGTAGCGTTCACCCGCAACCCGGCAACCGGCGAGCGTCGCTTCTACGGCGAGTATCTTGAAAACGCACAGGGCGAGGATGTCGTAGCCGGCCTCAGGACCCCTAAGCCCATCGCACAGCTTGCAAAAGAGATGCCTGCGGTCTACAGAAAGCTTGATAAGATCCAGTCCAAGCTCGAACGCCACTACCGTGAGATGCAGGATCTGGAATTTACCATCGAGCGCGGCAAGCTCTGGATACTTCAGACACGCATTGGCAAACGCACCGGGTTCGCCGCGGTAAGGATCGCGGTGGACATGGTGGAAGAGGGACTTATCCGAAAGGAAGAGGCACTTTTGCGCATAGAGCCTGAGCAGCTCAACCATCTTCTTCAGCCGGTCTTCGATCACGCAGCAGAGAAGAAAGCGGTCAAAGAAGGCCGCGTACTGACCAAAGGTCTGCCTGCCGGACCTGGTGCGGCAACAGGCAGGGTGGTGTTCAATGCCGAGGACGCTGAGGAATGGGCTCGCAAAGGTGAGAAGGTCATCCTTGCTCGCATCGAGACCTCGCCTGAAGACATCCGCGGCATGGCCGCCGCTGCCGGTATCCTCACCCAGCGCGGTGGCATGACCTCCCACGCAGCATTAGTCGCCCGACAGATGGGCAAGGTATGCGTTGCCGGATGCGGTGAGTTGGCCATAGACTACCACAAGCGGCAGATGAAGGTCGCAGGCGTAACCATCAAGGAAGGCGATTTCCTCTCGATTGACGGCACCACAGGCCAGGTGATCGCCGGCGAGGTAACAACACGCCCTTCAGAGGTGATCCAGGTGCTCATCGAAGGCAGCCTCAAGCCAGGGAAGTCCAAGGTATATGCGCGTTTTGACAGGCTCATGGAATGGTCGGACGATGCGGCCAGACTGCAGGTGCATACCAATGCAGACAGGCCCGAACAGGCACGAGTGGCCCGTAGCTTCGGGGCAAAGGGTATCGGGCTTTGCCGTACCGAGCATATGTTCTTTGAGGGAACAAGGATAAACACCGTCAGGGAGATAATCCTTGCCGAGAACGAGGAAGACCGCCGCAAGGGATTAGCAAAGCTTCTTCCCATGCAGCGCGAGGACTTTGTGGGCATCTTCCGCGAGATGGACGGGCTGCCGGTGGTCATACGCACGCTCGATCCCCCTTTGCACGAGTTCCTGCCGCACGATGCCAAGACCATAAAGGAACTGGCCTTAGAACTCGGTGTTTCGCCAAAGAAGATCAAAACAAAGGTCCAAGAACTGCACGAGTCCAACCCCATGCTTGGTCATCGCGGCTGCCGGCTTGGGATAACCTATCCTGAGGTCACCGAGATGCAGACCCGTGCCATATTCGAGGCCGCCTGCCAGGTGATTAAGGAAGGCAAGAAGGTGATGCCAGAGGTGATGATCCCGTTGGTTGGCAACGTTGCCGAGCTTCGTAACCAGCGTGCGGTTGTAGAACGCACAGCCAAACAGGTGCTTGCGGGACAGGGTGTGGATTTGCCATACATGATCGGTACGATGATCGAGCTTCCCCGCGCCGCGCTGACTGCGGACGAGATCGCCACCCAGGCCGACTTCTTCAGCTTCGGTACCAACGACCTGACCCAGACCACCCTGGGCTTCTCCCGCGACGACTCGGTCAAGTTCCTGCGCGACTACATTGAGAAAGGGATCTTTGCAGACGATCCGTTCCAGACCATTGATCAGCAAGGTGTAGGTTCGCTCATCAGAACAGCAATCGAGCTCGGCCGGAGGGCCAACCCCAGGCTTGAGGTCGGCATCTGCGGCGAGCACGGCGGCGATCCGCGCTCAATCGAGTTCTGCCACAAGCTAGGTCTGGATTACGTGTCGTGTTCGCCTTACCGGATTCCCATCGCACGCCTTGCCGCGGCACAGGCCGCTATAAAGGAAAAACAAATCAACGCACCTGTGAAAAAGACATCCAAGAAGACCAAAAGCACGTCGAAAAAGTAAAAAACAAGATAGGCCCCAACCAGTCCGAGGACGCCCCCCCAAAGTAGTGAAATCCGCATTAGGCAACCATAAGGCACTCCTGCAACCTCCGCAATCCATGATCTTGACTGCCAGATCATTATAAGTATGATGATGTATGAGGCTTCGCAAAGGCGTTATACTGGCAGGAGGAATGGGCGGGGCTTCGCCCCATTGCAAATCTCAAAACCTAAATTGTAAATTTCGACGCGGGCTTTGACCCGCTTTAATTTTGCATTTTGACTTTTGCTCCGAAGGATGACGCTTGCGGAATAATTTGAAATTTGCAATGAGAGGGTGTTACCCTCGTTTTTGCACTTTACTCCGCAAGCGTCGTCACTTCGTGTGCAATGCGCGCGTCAGCGCGCACATCTCACTTGACTACTTCTCTCTTAGCTGTATGATGAGGCATGAAATTGCGCAAAGGAGTAATACTGGCCGGTGGCATGGGGACAAGGCTTGCTCCCCTGACTCAGGTGACGAATAAGCATCTCCTTCCTGTCTACGATAGACCGATGGTAACCTATCCGATCGAGAAGATGGTCCAGGCCGGTATCGAGGAGATACTTTTAGTCACCGGCGGTGAGTTCGCAGGCGATTTTTTGAGGCTCTTGGGCAACGGGAAATCGTTAGGGATAAAAAGACTCCACTACACCTACCAGGAAGGCCACGGAGGCATCGCTGAAGCGCTTTCGCTGGCCGAGGACTTCGCTGACAGCAAGCCGATTCTCGTAATCCTGGGCGACAACATCTTCAACGCTTCGATTTTACCTTTCGTGAAGAAGTACAACTCCCAAGGTACCGGTGCCATGATCCTTCTCAAGGAGGTCGCCGACGCGCACCGCTTCGGCGCGGCTACTGTGGAAGGTGATAGGATAGTAAAAATCACGGAGAAGCCAGCCAAGCCCGAGTCGAATCTGGCCGTGACCGGCATCTATTTCTACGACAAACGTGTGTTTGAGATAATCAAGGGCCTTTCGCCGTCGGTCCGCAACGAGCTTGAAATCACCGACGTGAACAACACCTACATCTCCTGTGACCAGATGCGCTGGGCTAAGCTTACCGGCTGGTGGAGTGACGCAGGGACGTTTGAATCTCTTTACCGGGCAACGGAGTTGGTGCGTAAATCCCGGCTTTCTGCGAAAGGAGAGAAGGGGAGGAGGACGGAAGGAGAACGGGAGGAGGGCGCGTGACGCTGGTACTGATAGACGGCCACTCCATCGCCTACCGGTCATACTTTGCTTACATCAAGAAACCACTCCGAGATTCGTCTGGCCGTAACACCTCCGCAATCTTCGGTTTCCTTCAGGCCATGGACAAGATTGCCGAGCATTATCCGACAGATCACATGGTCATAACCTTCGACGCAGGCAGGCGAGTGTTCCGCCACGAGCGGTTCGAAGATTATAAGAAAGACAGACCCCAGATGCCGGACGATCTGGTATGGCAGGTGCCCATGATCACGAGGGTAGCAAAACTGCAGGGATTACCCGTGCTCCTCAAAGAAGGATATGAAGCCGACGACATCATGGCCACCATCACAGATAAGCTTGCCAAGAACTTCTCCAAGGTGGTAATCGTTTCAGGCGACAAGGATCTCTATCAGCTGGTGAGCGGCAAGGTGGTGATCTATGACCCTTACAAGGACGAGGAGTTTGACCCTGAAAAGGTGAAGGGAAAGATGGGCGTTGGGCCTGAACGCATCACCGATCTTTTGGCCCTTATGGGCGACTCGGTAGACGGGGTGCCAGGTGTTCCGGGCATCGGCCCCAAGCGGGCAAAGGACTTGCTGGAAAAGTATGGTGATCTGGCAACCGCACTCCAAAAGGAAGAAAAGCTTGCCGAGCATCGGGAGGTTGCAGAGCTTTCCTACGAGCTTGTTCAGCTGCACCGCGACGTGCCGATTGAAGTTGACGAGGACTCACTCAAGCGCGCCGAACCGAACGACGCTGGACTTCAGGATATGTATAAAGAGCTTGGGTTTACCTCAAGGTTGTCCAGGATGAAGGTAAGGGATAAGACAGCGAAGCTGGAGATCACCAAGGGTGAGTTCAAACCCAAAAAGGGCGACCCCATATCCTTTATATTCGAGGAGAACTCCGGACAGCGCGATATGTTCGACGAAAGTGAGGAGGGGTGTTACGGGGGGTGTTACGGGTGGACGAGAATCCTGGCCTCAGACGGGTTCACGGTGGCGGAGATCACCGAAGATCAAGCGCGTAAACTATTTTCTGAGGAAGGCTACCCCAAGATTCTGTGGGCGGCCAAGCCTCTCATGCGAAAGGGCTATGAGATCAACGGGAAGTTGTGTGATCTGCACCTCATGGCGTTCGTCGAGAACTCCGATCTGTCGTTGAGAACCCTGGACAGGGTGTTGGTTCACACCGCGGGCAGACCCATCTCCTCCCCTGCTGACACCGCGAACCTGATGCACGAAGCCGCAGAGTATTATCGAAAGGAACTTGAGAACGTAGGCGCTTGGGACGTTTATGAGTCGATAGAGATACCCCTTATCCCGGTATTGACCAGGATGGAGAAGCGAGGGGTCAGGCTGGATACCTCATACTTCGGAAAATTAACCGATGGCTGGGAAGGCGAGTTAAAGAAGTTAGAGGAAGAAATCCATGCGATAGCAGAGCAAAAGTTCACCATAGGCTCGCCCAAGCAACTCTCAGAGGTACTTTTTGAAGACCTTGGCCTGCGCCCGCGCAAACGGACCAAGACCGGCTACTCCACCGCCGCCGAGGTGCTGGAGGCGATGGCGGACGAGCACCCCATCATCCCCAAGGTGCTCGAGTGGCGTGCCTTCTCCAAGCTCTTATCGACATATCTCAGACCTCTGGTTACCCTGGTGGATAAGGATTCAAGGATACATACGACATTCGACCAGACCGGTGCGGCCACCGGCAGGTTATCGACCAAGGACCCCAACCTTCAGAACATCCCTATCCGCGGTGAGCGTGGCCCACAGGTACGTGCAGGGTTTATCGCAAGCCCGGGATACAAACTCTTATCAGCCGACTACTCACAGATCGAGCTCCGGGTCCTCGCCCATGTGGCTGAAGATGAAGCACTTGCCAAGGTATTCCACAACGGCCGGGACGTGCATACTGAGACCTCGATGCGTATCTTCGGGGTTAAAGAGAAAGAAGTCACCCGCGACCACCGCCGCATGGCCAAGGCGATCAATTACGGGATAATCTACGGCATGGGTCCCTATGGGTTCGCGCGCCGAATGGGCGTGACCACCGAAGAGGCCTCGCTCTTCATCGAACGATACCTCGCTTCATTCCCCCAGGTTTCGGCTTGGCGGGAGCAGATTCTTGTGGACGCAAGGGAAAACGGATACGTATCCACGATAGCAGGAAGAGTCCGCCGACTCCCGGTTATCTCAGACCGCCCCGACATCGCCGAGCGCGCCGCACTCAACGCACCTATACAGGGGTCTGCTGCGGATATAATAAAAAAGGCGATGATTACGGTGGAGGCGGATTTAAATAAAGCAGGGATCGAACCGGGCATGCTTCTTCAGATCCACGACGAACTCTTGTTCGAGGCAAAGGAAAACCAGGTGGATAAGGCCAAGGAGATCATCCGAAAGGACATGGAGTCGGCCTGGAAACTTTCGGTGCCGCTGGAGGTGGAGATAGGGGTAGGTGATAACTGGGCGCAGGCGCATTAGGATTGGAAGATTCTAAGATTGGAAGATTACAAGATTCAAAGATTACAAGATTGGAAGATTGCTTTGGAGTGCAACAACCATGTTGTTGCGGCAACGAGCAAAGCTCGGTGCTTTCCGTGTGCTGTGTGGTTAAATAATTGAAGTATGAACTGGCAGCCGCCTAAGACACCCTATCTCACGGTTGACTGCATCATCAGATACAAGCAAGGGATTGTGCTGATCCAACGTAGGCATCCGCCCGAAGGCTGGGCCCTGCCCGGAGGATTCTGCGAGATCGGCGAGACGGTCGAGGACGCGGTGCGAAGGGAGACACGCGAGGAGACCGGGCTGGAGCTTGAGGGTTTAAAGCAGTTCCGCGTCTACTCCGACCCTGGCCGCGATTCCCGGTTCCACTCGGTGTCGGTCGTCTACACCGCCGACGGCAAAGGTGTGTTACGGGGCGGCAGCGATGCCAAGGTTGCAAGAGTGTTTAAGTTAGACGAGTTGCCGGAGGAGATTTGTTTTGATCATAGGGAGATAATTGAGGACTACGCCACATGTAGCGCGGGGCTTTAGCCCCGCTCCGAAAAAGCGAACCTGAAGGTTCGCGCTACATGCTTGACATACCAAAAGAATTGGATATATTTTGATATGAACAATTTTGAAAAGAAGTGGGCATGACATTTGGCGAAATTGCGGCGCTAGTTGCATCTTTAGTCTCAATAGGTATCGCCGTTACCGCCATTTGGCTGTCGATTAAATTTTATGAATTGTCTTCAAAGGCATCCAAGGGCATCGAAAAAGCCACAAAAGATATTGAGCATAGCGTAAGCAAATTGGAGCAAATATTCAACACCCTCTACAGCGACACCTTTGCGATGATGAAAGACACGGTTACAGAAATGCGCAAACATGCCTGGCCCAGCCAGCTTGATTCAGAAACCAGTCTGGATAAAAAAGCAGTAGACGAGGCGATTGACCGGAAGATTTCTTCCATAAAGAAAGAAGTAGATGGAAAAGTATTGACTATTCTCAAAAATCAAAACTTGACAGAATCTAAAATAAAACGAATAAGCACAGATCTAGATAGCCTGTTGGAAAAAACCCTATCTACAGTGAGGAAGGTCGAATACGAATCTAAAGCGGAACAGCTTAGAATATATATTTTGCGAGAGCTTCAAAAGCGACCAATCCCAATTACGGCTGAAAAATTAGTCGTACTAATGGATAGAGAGGGTTTTAGAATTAAATCTATATTAGAAGAATTAGAAGAAATGAAGGGAGAAAAACTCATAACATGGACAGGCAGGGATCTAAAACCCTCAACTAAAATTAAATTACTTTAAGCACAAGTTCTAATAGTCCGTTCTAAAAATCCTACATCCGTCCCCAACAGCTCAGAGTTGACAGTTCGTAGGGGCCGACTTTGACGTCTAAACGCCGCTTCGTGTAAGTCGGCCCGTTTCAATCAGCCGGGCTGACCTAAAGGTCAGCCCCTACGAGAACTTACACCGCGTATTAGATTGCTCACTGTGTTCGCCCTTCGGAGCCACGCTCCCTTCGGTCGCTCGCAATGACACCCCCACCCTACCCTACCCCATCAATGGGGAGGTAATTATATGCTCCCTTTTACCAAGCGGTAAAAAGACCGCAGAACAGGAACAGCCCTAGTGATCCCCGCGGCGTAGTGAAGCCGCGGCGTGGGGTAATAGTTACCCCTCCCTTGACGGGACAGCGTGCCCCTTGAGTGCTTTATGCGCTCATAGGGTAGGGGGTAGGGGGAGGGTGAAGAAACCCCAAATCACATTGACACATCCCCGCTCATGCGTATCCTACAATCAAAAACAAACCATAAGGAGGAACCTTGGCCATAACCATGAACGACTTCAAAAAGCTGGACCTGCGTGTAGCTGAGATTACCGAGGCCGAGAGGATTGAAGGTACCGACAAGCTCTTAAAGCTCAAGGTTACGCTCGGCATCGAGGAACGCCAGCTTGTGGCAGGCATCGCTCAGGACTACCCGCCTGAAGAGCTTGTAGGCAAACAGCTCATTGTGGTCGCCAACCTTGAGCCTGCAGTGATCCGCGGGGTCCAGTCGCAGGGGATGCTTCTTGCCGCGATGAGCCAGGGCAGGGTGATCCTGGCAACCATGGACGCCGAAACAGAACCCGGCTCCAAGATCCTTTAGGATGTTCGACACCCACACGCATCTGGCGCACCGCTCGTTCCGTGCCGATCGAGAGGAAACGTTCGAGCGAGCGCGCAAGGCAGGCGTTTCGCACATGCTTGAGATAAGCTGGGACGTAGCATCAAGCGAGCAAGCTTTAAGGTTTGCCGAGGATCACGAAGGCGTGTGGGTTGCTGTGGGCTACCATCCTCACGATTCAAAGGACGCCCGTAACACACCTGATTATCTACAAAGGCTTGAAGAGTTCAGTAAACATCAAAAGGTCAAGGCCATAGGCGAGATCGGGCTGGATTACTACCGGGATTTGTCACCGAGGAATGTCCAGAAACGAGTATTCATTGACCAGATCGAGCTGGCAGACGAGTTGAAACTACCCATGGTGATTCACTGTCGTGACGCGATGGATGAGGTGCTGCCGATAGTTGCCGAGCAAGGCTACTACCGGGGCGTTTTTCACTCGATTTCTGCAGACTCGGAGCAGGCACAGAAGATTGTGGGGCTGGGATTCTATCTTGGCATCAACGGGACGCTGACCTATGATAGCAAGAGGACCAAAAGCTGGCTGCCTCGGGTTCCGAAAGAGCGGTTGCTTATCGAGACCGACTGTCCCTACCTTGCGCCTGTCCCCTATCGTCGGCAGCGCAACGAACCCGCATACGTGAGATACGTGGCCGAGGCGGTAGCCAAGGTTTTACAGATTCCGACCGATGACGTCGCGCACATCACAGAAGACAATGGGGAAAGGCTGTTCGGTGGTGAAAGCTAAGATCAAACACGTAAAGCCCAAAAAGAAGCTGGGGCAGCACTTCCTGCGGCGCAAGGAGATAGCTGAGAAGATCGTTGATTCACTCCAAGCTACGGATAAAGACACGGTGGTAGAGGTCGGCGCTGGCACCGGTGAGCTTACCCGACTTATTATAAAGCAAGCAGGTAAGGTGGTTGCGGTTGAGGTTGACGAGACCTGCTTCCCTACCCTCCAGGTTCTTACCGATCTCCACGACAATCTGGAGCTTTTTCTTGAGGACGTGAGGAAGCTGAATCTTGCAGATTACGGAAAAGCGCTGATTCTAGGCAACCTCCCCTACCACCTCTCAGGCGAGATACTGTTCTGGCTGCTGGGACAGAGAAAGTATTGGCGGCGAGCGGTTCTTACAGTTCAGGCGGAGTTCGCGGCTCGCCTGGCAGCTGAGGTTGGCTCTCACGACTACTCGGCACTCTCGGTTATCGCCCAGACCTTTATCACTACCGAAAAGCTTTTCGACATCCCTGCCGAAGCCTTCGTACCGCCCCCCAAGGTGAAATCAACTACTATAAGGACCGAGCCTCTTGATGAGGTTGAATTGCCGGTATCTGAGGATGAATTCGCAGGGTTCGTCCGCTCGTGCTTTGCCCATCGCCGCAAGAGGCTTGCCAACAACCTGAAGATGATGGGTATACCCACTCCAGACAAGCTTTTAGAAGAACTGGGGCATACACCAACCGTGCGCCCACAGGAGCTTTCTGCACATAACTACGTTAAGCTTATTAACGCTGCTCGTTAGCGCGTTCGGCTCGGACACGGTTATCGTCTACTCGTCCGGGTATAACAACGTGCTGCAACGCGGGGTATGGAACAGCGTTTACTTTGAGCGTAAACTGGGAAAAGAACTCTCCCTGACCCTGGATGAGTGGTATTCAATGAGCTGGGACTCTCTATCCAATGACCTTCGTCACAGCGCGTATAACACCGTAGGTGTAATCTACAATCCTGCCCAGTGGCTCAGGATCAAAAGCGGACTCACCGGCTCTCGTTCACTGACGGAAGAAGCCGACGGCAGCCAGGGCTACACCCGGTACGCCTCCGAAGGTTTCATAAGAACCACAACGTCAACAGACCTCCTCTACTCCGATTATGAACTAAGATACGGCAAGGAACGTTCCGCCATCTCAGGTCCTGAAGCGGGATGGTCTATTGACGAGATAAAAAAGGACGCAGCCACCATAAAAATCCGTACAGATCCATGTACCCTGAGTATCTACCATCATCTGAATCGCCACACCACCTGGTCAGATGGCGGTGACACCCTGCAAGTAACGCTCGCACGTATCCCTTTCCTTAAAGGCTACCTCTTAAGCGGAACCGAGTTCGGCCGCCGCCGCACCAAAGGCTACTCAGACTACGAGGAACTTGGGGCTAAGTTCTGGGTCAGGGATACGCTGAGAATTACCCCACATATAGGGCTCTCTATCGGCGCTTCCTACATGCTGGATACGCTTACAAACAACCTGTGGGAGGATCTAACATACAGCGAGGAGGAGCACAACCTGAGCGCACGCGTAAGTTATGCCCCATTCAAACGGACAAACCTCCAGATTGAGCTGAGAAACGAACAAAACTTTCACGACCAGGTTGACGACTACTACGATGAAGAATCCTTTAAGCACTTCTTCACCGGTAGTATCTCGCACAACTTCTACAGACGCCCCGCGCAAGCGCGGAATATATGGGACAGGGCTGTCAACTTCATCTCACCCGGATCGATCCTCTTCTCTCACAGCTTATCACTTGAGCGCATCTTTACACCCGACTCGGCCAACGCCCTTGATCGGGATAACTTCAAAGAGCGCCTTAGCCTTTCAGCAACACTGAGACCAGGGGAAAACCTCTCCACATACTTTACTCTGAGTCATTACATCCAGCGCACACACTACACGGACACAATCAACACAAGTTATGCCGGGAGTTCAAACGAACGCAGATCCAGCAACGCCACGTGGAATCTTAACCTTGAGGTTCCCCGCTACCTGGCTATATCAAACTCGGCAAACCTCTACTTTGATTGGACAAGATACTATAACGATTCCACCCTGAACAGGGCCGACAGAACCTGGAAGGAGCAAATCTCTGCGAGCGTGTTCCCGCAAGCTGCGCTAGAGCCGGGTGTAAATTTGGGCTGGGAGCGTTACGAAAACTGGCGCGTGATCTCAGGCGCATTGGTGCGTAGGGGTCTTAAGGATGTATTTGAGCAACGTTACAGCATCTCTTTTGTCCAGAAACGCAAAGAGGCGGCACCCAGATGGTGGTCGCAACCATATTGGGAGCGGGAGTGGTTAAGAATCACAGGATTTGCAGGGATAAGGATGGAAATAACACCTGCCGAACCCCAGGGGTTGTGGCAAGAAAGCCGGTTTGCAGGGATAGAAATCTCGGCTTGTCCATGGCCCTACCTTTCATTAAACGGCAGGATAAAATTTACAAGGAGCAACTATGAAGTGCCTTTTGAGGCTTCTTGCTTCCTCAGCAGTTCTTTCTAGTTTGCTGGCAGGATGCAACCTCTTTAATCCCGAAGAGTACGCTGAAGATCTCAACCCCGTGGACTCCATGGCCGTCTTCCGCAATCTAGTTAACGCCCACAACACACTTGACTACGAGGCGTTCCTTTTATGCCTGGACCCAGCCACCTTCCGCTTCGTTCCGAAAGACACTACCCAGGGCACATACTATAAACCGTGGGGCTATGCGGATGAGGACACGTTGACCTCCACCATGTTCAAGGAATTCAAAAGCGAACGTCAGATCCCTCCTCTCCTCCTTCAGGTAGACACGACCTACTTCTCAGCCACAGACACCCTCGCCTACCTGTGTGCAAACTACCTCCTGATTACGCCTCTGAAGGAGTATGACACCCTTGGCGGAGGATTAGAGTTGGAGATTCTAAAGCGTGGAAACTACTGGTACATATCAACCTGGAAGGACGTAGCAGGCGAAACCCTATTTGTGGAGCACGAGACAGAAGAAGGCGAAACCACAATAGATACAATCCCCCCGAAGATAACCGAACATGACTGGAGCGATCTTAAGGTTTACTTCCGCATGTAGGTCGGCAGGTAGTTGTAGAAGTTATTGCTCCAAGACAGATGCAATTTCTCTTGCCGCCCTGCGCATATCAAGGAGGATCAATCCAAGATTGGCACCGTGATGGGTTATGGCTACAAGAAGCGCGGACGCTCCAGACCGCATGATTAATATGTATCCTTTTGGTGCCCTGATATGCACCTCGGTAGGTTCCCCCTTGTCGAACTCCTCGGCGGTGCGGCTAGTTACCGTAGCAGCCGCCGCACATATAGCAGAGAGACGCTCCTCATCAAGATTGGCGGCAAGCGAAGAAGCAATAACCAAACCCTCGTTTGTAGCTACTGCAGTGCCCTGGATGTCCGTATCCATCGTCCTTAATCTTTCCAGCATCTCGTGTATCTTCTCTGCCCGCGATTGGTTCATCGCTTCCTCCTTTAGAACATTTAATTATTACACAAAATCAGGCCTGTGTCAAGGGGTGAGTTTTATGCTCCTTTCGTCGGAGGAGGAAAGATCAAAGATACCCTCTGCCCGCCCTCCTACACCCTCTACGCTAAGCGTGATAACAGAGATTGGAGTGGATGCGTTACTACAGCAGGCTACCTGAAAACAGCGACTACATACATAAATGAAGACGCTAAAGGCCAAATCGCAGAACTCTGTGATGCCACTGAAGAAATCTACGGCTACGATGAAGAAAGTTTTCTGGAGGTTGAGATCTCACCTACAGACGAGGATGCCATCAAGGATAATCTTTGCGATCATGAGTACTTCCAAATCCTTTGGATCGAAGTTTGGCGAGAACACATTCCTGCATACAAACCTTGGAGGGGCCAACACCAGGAAGAAGCCTGTAAATACAGATGGCATCTCACTTTTGAGTAACAACCCCTAGAAGATTAGGAGAGAGGAGGTGGTTGCCTCCTCTCTCCTAACTTAGAACGTTAGTTCTTTACTGTGATCCGCTCGAAATGGACTGGGTTGCAGCTACTTTAAAGCATTGACAGCGAAGTTCTATTTGCTATACTCGAACCTTAAAGGAGAAAAAAGATGAGATGTAAAACCAGTGTGTCAGTAATCGTAAGTTGGCTCGTGTTTCTTTCCTTTTCGCAGGCCGACTCAATCACACACTCTGAACAGTTTTTTTTCACACCTGACTCAACCACCACAGATATTACAGAAGGTGTAAAAATAATTAACAAGATTTACAAATATACTTGGCGTCCACGAAGTAATACCATGGGTGATGGCGGGTTTTCCTTGCCGTTGCGGAATCTGTGTTTTCGCCATGACAGCATCCCCCTTTGTCTGGAATTATACGACTCCATGGGAATGCCAGTAGTGGGGCAAACGTGTAATCTGTTTGTTAAATCAAAAGAAGCCTTAGCCTTAGAAGTGGTTTCCGACGATTTCGGCCAGTTAATCTTCTGGATTCCAGCTCCCAAGCGAAAAAGTAAATATCAACTCAGTGTACTCTCAGACCAACCTGTTGCATTCCACATTAGTTTTACCGGCGATGATTTGGTTGACCCACGTTCGGGTTTTGAAACGGGTGAGGATTTACTTATGATGAAGCAGGATAGGGTTAAAGTGCTCTACCCTGAAGGCAGTGAAACCGAGGCCTCTGAAATATTGGCTGCGCTTAAAGAGGGGCAGAAGATTATAGACAGCATAACCAAAATGGATTTGGAGCCGTTAAAGATAATAATGACCGATAAACCTGAAGCATTCCAGATCGGCGGTTGGGGCTCATCGTTTGAGCCTGCAATGGGTGATAAGTACCAGGTTTGGCCGCACGAGTGGGTCGAAGGTTCCCTTTCGCATTTCTACGGAATATACAAAGCGGATCCTAAAAACCGCTGGATTGGTGATGGGTTGGCTAACTACCTATCTTTGATCATCTGTAATGAATTTTACCCGTTAGGTTCAAACTTTCTCAGGTTCTATGTCACTTCAGCCGACTCCAATAAGATTTTCGATCTCAGGACCTGGGACACTGGATCGCCTAAGGATTTCAGTTCGAAGAAAACAATAGGGATAAGCGGTTATGCTATTGCGCCTTACTTCTGGGCAAAGGTGGTAGAGAAATCAGGAAACCCCTCTATAATCGCCATGTTTCTCTCCGAATACAAAAAGCAGGAGGATAAAAGCCAGAAAGCCGCTATTGAGCTCCTGTCCCGTCTGAGCGAACTTGATATAGATAAGGAGATGGTAATCACCGGCAAGGAGTATTTGGATAATGTAGTACGTTACTGGCCTGCCGCCGCTACCCCTAATAATATGACCTTAATTCCAGGCGGTTCTTTCTATATGGGTGACTCTTCTTCTGGTGTTTCTTCTGTTCGTAAGGTCTATCTTTCTAGTTTCTTCCTTGATAGATACGAAGTCAACAACAGGCAATTCTGTGAGTTCTTGAATGCAATGGGCAACCAGAAGGAGGGTGGTTCATACTGGCTTGATGAAACCAGCAATCCGGACATCCTATCGGAAAATGGGAAATACTACGTAAGAAAGAGGCGTGAGAATTACCCGGTTTGCCATGTAAGTTGGTATGGCGCTGCGGCTTACGCGAAATGGGCGGGAAAGCGACTCCCCACCGAAGCGGAATGGGAATATGCGGCAAGCAATGGAGGAACTACCATTTATCCGTGGGGCAACGAGTGGCACGACGACAACTGCAACTGGAGTGGAGATAAAAAATATGATAACCGTGGTGGCAGTGAGTTCACACTTCCTGTCTTTCTGTATTACGATGCAAGAAGCGAGTATGGTTGCTGTAACATGGTGGGCAACGTGTTCGAGTGGGTTCAGGACTGGCAAGCGCCTTATAATCCCGCTGACACGATCAATCCCCAAGGGCCTACGGACGGTGAGGATAAGGTCCATCGGGGCGGATGCTATAAGTATCCAAAGGAATGGCAGAACAGATACGTCCGTATCGGCGGACGTCCTTCGGTCAGCTATCCTTGCGTTGGCTTCCGCTGTGCAATGGATGTGCCAAAGTAGCCTGTAGTGCGAACCTCAGCGTGCCCCGTCGGGTGTCAGGTTCGCTTAACTCAGGCGAGGCATGCCTCGCCCTCAATACTACAGCGAGAGGAACACGATCGCTGCAATGGCGGATGCGATGCCAACGATGCGCTTCCAGGTTAAAGGCTCATTGAAGAAGATGATTGAGAAGACGACAATCACCAGGACGTACTGGGAGGTGAGGGGGACGACGACGTTTAGAGGTCCGCCCTTCTGAATCGCCCGGTTGAAGGCAAGTGCGGCAACCAAGGCGCCGATCCCGGCAAGGGCCGCGAAGAGCACGTAGCGGTCGAAGCGCCAGGTGAAAGGGCCGATTCCCAGAGCCAACGCCAGGGGAAGGGCGGATATTGAGCCCACAAGCAGCGCCGCACGCCAGTCAAGCTGCTTCAGGGCAAACTTTAAGAGTATCCCCCACGCACCCCAGCCAAGTATCGCTATCACTGATAGCACCCGCCAGTCAGAAAAAAGATGCTTCATAGGAAATTCTACGGCTTATTTGTCTCCCCGTCAACTCGAAAACAGTTGGCTCAAGGGGTTGACAAATTGTCATTAACACCTTATATTTTGGCAGCGAAGGAGGTAATATGGCTAGAACGCGTTACTTTTTCTTCGAGGCGCTGAGGCGGATGGGTAACTCCCTCTTCAGCTTCTTCTCTCGCTGTGAAGAACGAGGTATCATGCCCAGGGCGGCCCGCTGGATCAAGGTCTCGGTTCTCAGCGCATTCATTGCAGGGATAAGCGCCCTCAGTGCCGCAAGCATGCTTAACTGCATCACCTGTTACTTACCGATAGAGACGCAACCCGTTGTTGAATCTGCCTCTGTAACCCCTAATCCCACCGCTGGCAACGACTCGGTAACGGTCAAAGCTAACACGCGTATTCCCAATCCCCCAAGAGACGAAGAATACTACATCGAGAAGGCCATTTGTATCCTGGATGACGATACTACTGAGATGAGTATCCAGGAAAGTGATCTAGAAGGAAGAAAGAAAATCGAAGCCCGACTCTACGTAGGGGATTTGGGCACAGGTCTCTGGTACGTCTATGTAAAGGCCAGCAATAATCACGATGAATGGGGCGAAGATAAGGTCGATCTGGAGGTAACAGAGGCGCAGTAGCTCCTTATCCTAAAAGAGACGCGATTGGATGAAATCGATGGGAGATGAGAGGCGGTGTCTTGCAATCCTGACCTGAGGCGATATTATTCCACATGCCGATCCTAATTGCCTTAACCGGAGCTGATGGGTGAACCAATCCCAAAAACGCCAAGAGATAGTAATCTTCGAGGCAACCCAGCGCTGCGACCTTACCTGCCGGTTCTGCTACAACGTCTGGCATAAGCACCCGAAAACTCGACATGACGATCTTGACCCGCCAGGGACGCGGGAGCTTTTGGCAAAGCTTCTTTCCGAAGCCAAGCCTTCCAACTTCACCATAAGTGGGGGCGAACCCCTGCTGCGCAAGGATTTGGTGGATATCGTTCTCCAGGCCGGCTTGAGCGGAGCGCAAGTAACCCTCATAACCAACGGACAAAAACTGGATAAAAGGACGGCAAAAAGGCTGGTTCGAGCAGGGGTGAATACGTTCGAGATTCAGCTCTTATCCGATAGACCGGATGAGCACGAGTACCTGCAAGGGGTCAAAGGGAGTTTTGAAAGAGCACTGGCCGGCATCGAAGCGGTGCTTTCCACCAGGGCGCGAATGGTGGCCGCGTTCGTTGCTACCAAGGTGAACCTACCTCGACTAGAAGAAACGTTGAGGCTTGTTCACAAGATAGGCGTTCACGGGGTTATGCTCAACCGGTTCAATCCAGGGGGGCGGGGTCTGGATCACATTACCGAGCTATCCCCCACCCCCCATGAAGTGCTACATATGCTTCAGGTAGCAGAAGATTTCGCCGTGCGCTACCGCTTTCCTATAAGCTGCTCCATACCTATACCCATCTGCCTGGTGGACACGAAACGTTTTCCCCACTTGGGGTTCGGATTCTGCTCCGCGGGAGAAGAGATGAGCTATCCCACCCTGGACTCGGTGGGCAATCTGCGTCCCTGCAACCACTCTCCGCTGGTGCTGGGCAACCTTTTCGAGAAAGGCTTCTGGGAGCTTATGGACTCGCCGAAAAGGAGGAAATTCATCCACACCATCCCCCGGATATGCCAAGGATGCAAGGATTTGGATGAGTGTAAAGCCTCCTGCCGCGCGGCGGGGATAGAGTGCGCAGGCCAAGAACCTCTTCTTGCCCAGATAAAAGCCCTGGATAAGTGATAGCCAGGGTCAACCAGGGATTTCGCCACTTGACAAGAGCGAAAGGATAACTTATATTCATGGGTAAATATAAAGACCCTCGCGTGATCCCAGAGGCTTCACGTAGGGAAGCCGCAGGGCGAGTAAACGCCGGTTGTCCGGCAAAACAAGGAGGTCTATCATGGGTAGGAAGTCTTTGTTTGTTCTACTGGCGGCAGCGATGCTTGCCGTCATCCCTCAGATAATCCACGCCGGCTGGATTAAAACCTACGGGGCTGGTGGGGAGTACGGTCGTTCGGTTCGACAGACTACCGACGGCGGCTACATTATCACCGGGTACACGTGGGTCTCTGGCGCCGGGCTATATGATATCTGGCTTCTCAAAACTGACGCCAACGGCGATACCCTGTGGACCAAAACCTATGGCGGAGAGGGTCGGGAACGGGCGAATTGTGTTCAGCAAACAAGCGATGGGGAATATATAATTGTTGGAATCACCGAATCCTTCGCTACTGCCGGATCCCAGGATCTTTGGCTTCTCAAAACTGACTCCGAAGGTGACACCTTGTGGACCCGAATCTATGGGGTGGATGGAGGCGAATTTGATGCTGATTATGGCAGCTTCGTACTAGAAACCCCAGATGGCGGTTACATCGTTGTGGGAACTAAGATGTGCATTGCGGAAGAGTATGCCAGCTACGTTTGGTTGCTCAAGACCGATGCTTCGGGCGATACCTTGTGGACACATACCTACCATTCGGAGGCACGTTGGGGCTGGAACTGGAGCTCTTGCGTGGGGCAAACCTCTGACGGCGGATACATACTCACAGGAAGTTCAAGTCTCCCTAATGAAGGATGTCAAGGTCTCTCGCTGATCAAGACCGACACGAACGGTGATACCATGTGGACTCGGATGTACGGAGGAGAAGAAAGTCCTGCATGTGGCAGATGCGTTCAGCAAACCCCTGAAGGCGGATACGTCATAGTCGGGGCTTGGGGAATCCCTGAGCCACCTAACCATTGGGTGAAGTTTGATTTTTGGCTGCTCAAGACGGATGAGAATAGAGATACCCTGTGGACACCCACCTACGACTGGGAAGATTCGGACCATGCTAAGTGCCTTGATCAGACCTCGGACGGCGGCTACATCATTGTCGGGTGGAAAGGCGGCGCATCACCAGGTACTCCCTACTATATGTGGTTGGCTAAAACCGACGAAGCAGGCGATACCCTTTGGACGCGCACCTTTGGGGAGTACAGTTCTTCAGGTGAATGCGTTCATCAGACCCCTGACGGTGGCTACATCATCACCGGCCACATGGATAATGATCTTTGCCTGATCAAAACCGATTCCCTTGGCTACGTGAGTGCTGTAGAGGAACCGGTTGTTGACGCGACAGCGAACTGGCATATCCTCTCCGCCATTGGCCGCAGCATCGTTCTTCAATACAAAGACCTGCCCCAGGGCTTCCACGTACAGGTGTTCGATGCCACAGGCCGCAAGGTGGATGAGATAGAATCCCCAGCTCAAAACGGGGTTTTGAGGTGGGGAGAAAATCACAGCCCTGGTGTTTACTTCATTGTGCTTACTGACAAAGAGGTGTCAGTCCAAAAGGTTATCCTGATTAAATAATCCCCTTCCCCTAACCCCT